>JAHFTM010000060.1 GCA_023269335.1 Chlamydiia bacterium | reverse complement strand
TAAAAAATTACGGTAGAGGTTTTGTGACAACTCAATTCTTGAAGAGTGAAAGTTATGGACATGGTGCGTTTGATTGGCATAGCGATAGTCTAAGTAGCCAGCACTCAGCTTGCTATCTAAAGTACAGCCTGAATCAAAGAGCTTAATCGGCCTTGGCGTAAATCGAAAGAGCGGCAGCTGTTGCTTTACAGTTTGAAAGTTATTCATGCGTACTTTTGTATTCAAGCTGGAAATCCACTCAGGGCTCGTTCTTGAGAAAGTTGCTTGAGTAGGCATAATTCTTCCCGTGTCAAAGCCTACCGATGGATAGTCACCACGTACATTCAAATCTGATAGTTTATCGTATGTGAGATCAAAATTTACCTTGTTGTTGAAGTAACGGTCATCATATTTACCTTGAAAGCGATATCGCGGCCAATCAAGTTTTTTCTTGCCGAACAGGTTTTGAAAGTCTTCTGCAACGTAGTTATAGGTTTTAAATTTGGCATGGCTTGTAGGACTTTCGTAGTTTGTTGCGATACCAGCTCCGAGGCCATGTTTGAAGATGATGTCGAATAAAAGTTCGGTGCGAAAACTTTTTGTTTTGATAAGATCGTAAGAGATACCTACACGCGGGCCTAGGCCATCCCAGCGGAAGCGGTATTTAAAAGGTGTTTTATTTTCTTGCCTTAAGTCAGTAGAAAATGTTGGCAGCCATAAAAGAGGCATGCGGACAAAAACAAAACGCACGTTCTTGGCTTTTACTTTTGTGCCTTTAGAAAGACTTACCTCTGATGATTCGACGCTCCATTCATTTCTTTCGTTTTCGCTCGTCGTCATGTAGCCTTCGTGAATGATGCCGCTGCCATCTTTCTCAAGCTCAATTTCTTTTCCGCCTACAAACCAGGGATCAACATTGGTGCAGCCATTATAAATGATCGATTTTCGCGCCTCGGCATCAATTTCAATCCTCTCACCAGTATAAGCTTTTCCTTTAAACAAGAAAAAAAGATCACCATTGGCTTCAATTTTATGAACGCTTTTTCCATTTTCCTGACGACGGATATAGTTGATGTTTTGAGCTTGTAAAAAAAGATCTTCACCTGTGACAGTTCCACCCTTGGAGGTGGTGAGGACACCATTTTTATACCCCGGTTCATTCAATTCAATTTTCAGATTTTTCTTGTCGCTCTCTTCCTTAGCTGCATCTTCATTTGTATTTGCAGCAGGTAGCTCTTCTGCACAAAGGGCTGCAAAAAATGAAGAAATGAAGGTAAAAAAAAGGAGAGCCAAACGGCCCGATTGCAACATAGCGAAATCCTTCAGGTGGTCGTAAGTAGAAGCACTATACCTACCTGAAGAATTGTCGCCAATTCAGAATATTTTAAACTAACTCCAGATCAGCTGGCACTTTTTTGTGCGACTATCTTTGAGGTAGTCACTAAGGAGAAGATTTGTATCGTTGTCTAAGCTATAGGGTGCAACTTTACGCTTCAGCCAAGCAGTAAATCTTGCTGACTGCGCTTCTTTTGTAAGTTCTAGGACTTGATCATTTGAAGCTTTTGGAAGCACTTGCTTAAAATCTGCCATTGAACCATTTGCCTCAGCTATGGCGGTGAGTGCTCTGGCAGCTGTAAGCCCTGTGAGATCTTTATCAAGCGAGCTCACAGGCAAAATGTGACCAGAAATTTGCATAGATTTAATTTGAGGTAAGAACATTGCTGCAGGTTTATTTGCCCGGCGTACGTTAGGATCAAACATGCAATTTTGGAACCGTCAAAAATACAGTTAGTAAAGTTAATAGAGGTAATGTTGCGCATGATACGTGTCATTTTAAAAAGTTGATTTTTTGAAAGATAAAGATTAGATAGCTCAAGATCAATTCCAGTTTGACTCTCTTCTCCACGACGCTGTAATGCCAATTTCATATCCCAAGGCAATTTCTCCACATCACCGCTCACTCGTTGCAAAAGAATGTTGACTACGCGGCTTGCTTTTAAAAAATTTTCTCTACTGGCAAGATGTTTATAAAAGGCATCATCACCCAAAGCACTTCTAGGAAAAGCTTTTGCTGTATCGCAATAATCAGAAAATTCAGTCTCAACTAACTGCTGAGCAAACTCATTTTCATCTCTTTTTTGTCGTAAATATCTGCGATGTTTTTGAGCTCCGGCCTCCTGCAGTGTTTGCAAAGTTGCTGATTCTGAAGATGAAGAACTGGAAGATGAAGAATTGGAAGATGAAGAATTGGAAGATGAAGAATTGGAGCCAGCCAGTCTTTGTCCAGCTACGGCTACTTTGTCTTGTGTTTCATTTTGGGTTTCTACTGAAGAGCCTCTGCTCCTGCGACAAGCTGCTCTGTTGGTGATGTTGAAACTACTGCTGCTGGTGAAATTGAATTCATATTTGAATCCTTATGTATTAATGATTTATTAAATTTATATATAAATTATATCAAATTTAGAGTATTTAATAAAGTTAAAAAGATATAAATATAATTTTATACTACTCAAAATGAAATTATAAATATATGAAAATAAACAACTTAAATTATAAATAATGATAAAGGCAAGATGTATAAACAAAAAATTTTAATAGTAATCTAGTCTCTGTTATACTCTCACTTAAAGGGTAAAACACTATAAGAGGCTCACTGCATGACTCAACCATTACCTCCGCCTGATAAACCATCACATGATGCAGTTTCATCTTCATTTGATGCCTGGGGAGGAGCTTATAAAACTTACTTTACGAAAGAGGGTCATTTAGAAATCACTCTTATAGACCAGCAGGGGTTACCACTAGTTGGTACGGATGGTAAGCCTCTCGTTCGCTTATTTCAAGTCACTGTTACTGTAACCAATAAAAAGTTAAAGGACTCAGTTGAAACGATAATTGCAACTTTTAGAAAATCTGGTCATCTCCAACAGGTAGCGGAAGAGCTTTATGCTGATGCCGCTCAAAGAGCACATCACACTGCGCAAATAGCACCTAAAGATACTCCTCAATTGATCCTCTCATTTGGCTTAAAAAAGCAGGCTCTCTCCATCGAGGTGCGGCGCACTTCAGCTGAACCGGGAGCTACAGTCGCTAGAGAAACAGTACGTATTGGAACATTAAGAGGCGACAAAGCAAAAGGCGCAAACCGCGCCAGAGCTACCACTCAATTTCTTCCTTCACGTGAAGTCTCACTGGATCGTGCGAAAAATACAAGTGAGCTTATGGGTATGTTTAAAGGATACTCGCCAGCATCAGTTCATAAAGCTGTTCAGGCAATTTTGGATGATAGGTCTTTACGTCTTCTTGATCAAAAGCTACCCAAGGAATGGCATGAACGAACGCTTTCTCAAGTTTTAAAACTGCCCGGCAATGAGGGACTACTTGAAGCCCTTATTCACCTAGATAATGCAGCTGTTGCTGAAATGCAAAAAAATCCCACAGCAGCAGGAAAAGGGAAAGAACTAAAATCAGAGGGCCCTCGCGATGAACAAGAGCTTTTGATTTATGTTTTGGAAAACTTGCATAAAGGGCCAAAGATAATCAGAACAAAGGCAAAAGATGGCAGTGAAGTTGCTTCTGTCATGCGCATGTATCAAGGTAGGGCAAGCCTAGAGTTGAGTCAGAGAAATAAAGTGAATCCAGGAAAACTAACGGGGCTATTTACGCAAGATCATGCAAGACCTGCACTTGCCGATAAAGTAAAGACTAAGAAAAAAAGCGAGCATCCTGCAAACCTTGCTGCGGTATCACTTCAAGTAAAAGGAAAAGATGGATCTGTAGTCTCAAAATGTGCTGTTGTGCGCTCGGGAAGAATTGATAGCGCTAAGCGCCAAGAGCAGCTAGCTCTCTTTACGCTTTTACAGCAACTTGAAGTCAGTCAACCTGCAGGCCTAAGAAAAATAAGCTCCAAAGGTGTTGATGGAGTCCCAGTCTATGAATTTCGCCCTGTCATGTCATGCTTAATGGATTTAAGCCGACTTAAAGGCAGTGAGCGAGAAAAAGTTGAACATACTTTCAAAGCCCAAGCTGAATGGCCAGAAGATGGGTACAGAGTTATTGTTGAAATGGATGGTCAAGAAGTTGAAGTGCGCATGCTGAAACCGATTATGCCACATCAGATTTTTTCCCCTTCAATCCGCGGTGCAGGACTGACAGCGGAAAGGCGTGAAAGAGGTCTTTTCACCCAGATTGGTGAGCGTGCATCAGAGGCTGCTAATTTTGTTGCCAATAACCAACTTTTACACGAATACCTTCGCGATAGTGATGTTGAAGCTCAAGAACTGAGGAAGTTGCAAAAATGCTCTGTAGAGCTAAATGCTGCCTTACAAGCAAGAATGAAGGCAAAAAAGGGTGAAGCAGATCTTATTATGCGTAATGAAAAGGGAAAGCTTGCCGGCTTAGTGAACTTTGATAAAGTCGATGTTACAAAACTTTTGCAAACACGTTGGGAAGGTTTTTGGAACCAAAGTCCATTAGATGCACAAGCTATTCAAAAATATCAAGAAGCTGTCTCTGCCTTTCTCTTAAATAGGCTTGATAGGGCAGCACAAGCTATGGCAGCAATAAATAAAAAAGATACGCCTGAATACAAAGCTGCTCTTAAAGAGTACAATGCTCTTGTTGCTCTTTATTCCATCACATTTCAAAAATCGCCGCCACAGCTTGCAGCAGGTGATGGAGAACTACATGCAGCTGACATGCAACTGTATCGACAGATTGTGTGTAAAAGTCTTAATCAGGGAAGTGGTCTGCCTGTATGTGTGCATTGTAAAAGCGGGACGGAAAGGACAGGGGAATCATCTGCTCTTTTTGTAGCAGCAGAGCTTTATGAAGCTGAGACTGGCGAGCCTTTCATGCCAGCACAAGGAGCTGATTTAAGAGGCGACAATGAGGCGCTCTTACGATTTAAAAAATTACATCGTCAAGCTATTTTTGAGCAGTCACTACCCCTGTCAGTGGAAACAAGAGGCTGGTTAGGGCTGAAATGGGGTGAGGGGTTTGAAACGACCTTACTTGCAGGCCCAGGTAGAGGGCAAAGACAAGGTAATCCAGTTCCACAAAAATATCTCTTGCTTGCTGAAGATGTAGCACAGGGTAAAGCGCAATTGAAAAACCTTGGTTTTCCTGACGATGTACAAGCTGATGTTGAAGGTCTTTCCTATGAAGACTTACGCGCCAAAGGAAAACAGCAATATATAGGGCAGCTAGCTAAGCCCACAGCTTTGGCAGTTTATGGAAGAGCAACTGCCTCTACACGACAAGAGCTAGCTGGAAAACCGGCAATGAATCCAAAGCAGACGCAAGAAATCAACAGGATGCTGCGTCAACTGCTTGTAGTCGAGTTAGGTTTATCAAGCGATGAGGTGCCGGAAACTATCGTCCATAGTTCTTTAAACCTTGCTATCGAACTTCGTAAACTGAAATTAGATCAAAAAATTCCTGGAACGTCTACGACACGTCTTGAAAGGCTTCAAGAGCTCATCCAAGCAAATAAACTACCCACAAGTGCTGACAAAGAGGTGAGCTACGCACTTAGAATCGCCGTAAGCTTACTCATAGATTTAGGCATTGAATTAGTAAAACTCGCAGTTCCCTTACCAACAGTACCAGTCAGTCGAATGCCACCACAAAAACCGCTTTTACAAGCTTTAGCGATGAGTGGTACTCGGCTTGTAGCAGAAGAAGCAGAAGGCACAACAAGAGAAGCTACCCCTAAAACTCTTGAAGCATTTGTAGTACAAATGACAAGCAGTTCAAGAGATTTTTTACGAAAGAACCTTTTAAAAACACCTTTGGAATTTGAAAATTTGGCACTGATTTTTGAGCAATTAGAGCTACACATAGAACAAGAATTAGCTCAAGCAACTAAAAATGAAATAGTTGATCCTGATCTTGTTATAAGTATTGCAAATCAGTCCCTTATAAAATTAGTAAATGAAATGAAGCCAAATCAACGGTTAACACTGTATGAAAAATTAAAAAATTTGCCAGCTGACATCGTTGATTTACAAGCGTTTCAACAACTTGCTCAAGTACTTGATGAACAGCTCAATCTTCATGGACAAGAGCTTTTAAAAATGCTGCAAAATATAGCGAAAACAGGCAACGATAAGCTTGTCAGGCAATCTGTTAGAATACTATCAACTGCTGATAAAAAGCTATTGTTACACAGGATTAAATCTTGGAAAAATGAGCTTGCACCAGGTGTAGAGGCATCGCAATTAAAATTTTTTGAAGAGCTAACGCTCATTGCACTTGCCAGTGAAACGGTAGAGCCATTACTTAACAAAACGGTGGCAAAACGTATCAAGGCACTTGTTTTAATGACTCCAAAAGAGAGACTACAATTGCGGGATCAGCTCGCTATCTTAGAGATTGTACATAAAGATATGCAGAGTGCCTATCAGCAAATAAGTACTTCTCTCAATCGAATTGAAGAAAATGAAACATTGGTTCCAAAGCTATTACTTCAATCTGTAGATGCACTGAGGAGTACTTTCAAAAATATGAACGTTGAGCAAAGAAGAAATTTGCTCCTTCAGCTTCAAGAAATGCGCTTTCCGGATACAGCAGAGGAAAAAAAACTACAAGTTGCTCTACAACAGCTGATTGATGTAAGCCATGAGTTGCGAGATGATTTAGCGATCAGTCAAAATATCAATCTTATTGCCAGATTGAGTAGTGGTCACAGAAGTGAATTTATAAGCGATCTGGCTGTAGCCAATGCTGGAATAATTCCTACAAAGGATCTTTTCACGCTGATTTACAAAGAAATAATACAGGCAGATGGCTCCACTACCATTCAAAACCTGTTACTTTTTTGCAGACAATGGACGAAAGAACATCTAAGAAGTTCTGAACTTCAAGACCCTGCGATACGTGATTTGCTGGCACAAATAGCTGGTAGCTGTCTTACACATAAACTTCAATACATACGAAATATAGCAGAGGCTTTGAAAGCAGATCTAAACGTACGGCCACAGAAAAAATTTCCCGCAGAGGGGATTGCTGGCAGCTTTGATGAGTATCTGATACAAATGGCAGCACGCGGGGTCAAACCGAAAGACTATAACGGCTATGTTCAGAATGTGGCAGCAGATTTGAAAGCCATGCAACTGGCTTATTTGAACATGATTGCTCCTTCAGATCTTTTACTTCGACCTGATAAAACGACGCCTCAAAGTGTTGAAGAGCTTGGACAGCTTTCTAAAAACATTGCTAAATGCATTACCTTAAAAATTTCTGTAGCAGTTGGTAAAGAAGCAATTATGGATAGAGTGAAGTTTTTTATTCGTGTAGGTAGTGAATGTCTACGGACAGGTGATCTAGCAAGCGGGCAGGCAATTTATTCTGCGCTTACTGCAGCTGCAATGGGCGACCCTGAAGTAGAAAAAGTGCTAAATGATGTGATCGCTATGAAACCACCAACACATTATGACTATCGCAGCATCTGGCCAAACCTTGCAGCCATTTCAGATGCTGAGACGATAACCGATTTAATAACTGCTCAGCTCGTCACTGTGGATCCAGCTCATGCAGGAGAAATGTCGAAAAAACGGCAAGCAGTTGTCAAGTTCTTTCTTCGTGTAGCTGCAGAATGCTTGAAAATTGGCAACTTTGAAACCGCACAAGCCATTCGTGCAACCCTAGAAAATGCTGCTGCAAACGGTTTAATAAATGAGAGCTTACAAGCGGTTCTTAATATAGGTATAGGACATTTCCCCTATAGTGATACTTGGACTGAGCTTTCTCGTCTGACACCTACAGTAGTACAAGTAAAAATGGCAGCGCTAAAGAAAACGCAAGTACAAATTCCAGTTATTGCAAGGGTTCGCTCTGAAGTTCAAGCTTTACAGCAAAGTGGCTCTCCAAGTGTTGTCAGAGAGCAAGATCAAGATGTCTATAATTTTCAAAAAGCCAAACTATTAAGAGATGCAACAGATGGTTATCTGATAGCACAAGATCAAGGATCTAGCGCAGCTAAGCCTTTACATACAGATCTCTTGACAGAAGTATCGCTGATTAAAGATCAAAACTTTGATCAAGTACAACAAGGAGCGAAGTTAAAAAAGCTGGCAGTGCAGTATCAAACAGCTATTCAAAATAATCTTGCTAAAAGCAAGGATAATCCCAACGCTGAAGCGTATCTTTACTTTCAAGCCAAACAGCAGTTGAGAGACTTACAAGCACTTGCAGAAATAAATGGAGAGTTTCAACAAGCAGTAGTTGCAATACAAAAACAAATGAATGCTTTGCAAAGTGTGGCAAATAAAAACATGTTCATGCGCCTGAGTGAAGAAGATGTTACTTTACGCGATGCTCTTTTGCGAAATGAATTTCCTAAGAGTGCAACCGCTGAGACAATCACACGAGTACTGAGTAAGCTTATGATGAAAGCTCTCTATTCTAGCGATCAGGCAGAAGTGATGCGTGCTTATCAAGAGCTGTTCAGGATACTGGAATTTTTGTCACCTACAGCTGAAGAAAGAGCGGCTACTAAGAAAGTAAAAGAAGCTGAAGTAAGTGGAGGTAGCGCTCTTACTGAAAGGGATAAAGAACTTGCAAAAAGTGTAACTATGAAAGAGGAGTTAAATAAGGCTGTAAAAGCTCAAATGAAAAAACATCCACTGTTTGAGTTTTTCTCAAATCATAATACAGAAGAGGGCATTGTACGTGTGCTGAATACTTTAATGCTCACTGCTCGCACACACGTTAATAAAGATGAAAGAATGAAAGCTTATACAGAAATAGCTCAAGTAAGACAACTAATTGGAAAAGTTGGGAAAGAGCAGCCTGTTGTCTATGGAATTAAAGCAAAAATTAGAGGACAAGTAGAGCGTCTAGCAGAATATCAACTCTACACAGCTCCACAATCAACTACAGACCTGATTTTGAAGCGCGATGCCGAACTTTCATTCCATTACGGCCAAGCCAAAGG
>JAHFTM010000273.1 GCA_023269335.1 Chlamydiia bacterium | reverse complement strand
ACAAATAGACTAAGAAAAGCGCAAGAAAATCTTACAGTATGGGGTGTCGATGCACTTGTTGTTACAGCGCCTCAAGATCTATTGTATTTGACCAATCTTACCCTTTAGCGCGGTACTCTTTTTATTTCTGAAGAGACAATTTGTTTGATTGTTGATGGCAGATATTTTCAAGCTTGTAAAGAAAAGTGCGCATTTGAAGTGCAGCTGGCTGGGCCTCAAACATTGAAAGATCAATTCATAGGCAAAGCTATTGCTAAGGTTGGTTTTGATCAGGAGGCTGAAAGTTATGCCTCCTACACTAAGCTAAAAGCTTTGATAGGTGATAAATTGGTGCCACTTTCAAAGCCTATACTACAGATGCGTGCTGTAAAAGATGAGAGGGAAATTGAAAAAATAAAAGCGACCTGTAATTTGGGCTCTTTAGGCTTTGATTTTACTGTTTCGCAACTTCGTGAAGGAATAACAGAAAAGATGGTGGCAGCAGAGCTAGATATTTTTTGGAAAAAAAGAGGTGCTGATGGCTTAGCCTTTTCTCCAATCATCGCTTTTGGGAAAAATAGTGCCCTTCCACATCATCGAGCAGGAGATACAGCATTAGTTAAAAATGAGATTGTACTGATTGATATTGGGGTGCAGCTTGACGGATATAATTCAGACATGACGCGCATGGTCTATTTTGGATCTGTGGATCCAAAGCTTGAGCAGATCTGTCAAGTGTGTTTGAGTGCGCAAAGTGCCGCGCTTATAGCCTGTAAAGCTGGGATTTTTACTTCTGAGCTTGATCAGATCGCGCGTGACGTGATTACAGCTGCGGGTTTTGGGGAGTACTTTGTGCATGGTCTTGGTCATGGCGTAGGCCTTGATATTCATGAGGAGCCTATCGTCAAAAAGGATCTGCAGATCAAAGATACTAAGCTTGAAGCGGGGATGGTAGTGACAATTGAACCGGGGATATATTTGCCGGGACTTGGTGGCTGCCGCATAGAAGATCAGGTGCTCATAAACGATGGAGGCTGCCAGAACTTAACAAAGCGCAATGCAGCTCCATTGAAGGTAACAATTTAGATAATTCCAAGGATAAAATCATGGGAAAGTATATACAGAACGGTCTGTTTTTTGCATTTTTAGCGCTCTCAGGCGCACTTTTTAGCTCGCAGCAGCCAGCAGAGCCAGCAACTGAAAATTATCAGTTTATAGGGCGCCATTTTCTTGCAAGCTACCATGGTTGTGATGAACAAGCACTCAGAGATATCCATAAGCTTCCTGATGTCATGAAGCTTGGTGTAGCGGCATCTGGTGCTACTCTTTTAGATTCATCTGTATACATATTTCCACCTGACGCGATGACAATGGTGTTGCTCCTTTCTGAAAGCCATGCCAGCATTCACACCTATCCAGAGCATGGTGCCTGTTTTGTAGATTTTTTCACTTGCGGAACGAGTTGTTCAGCAGAACAGTTTGATGAGATCTTACGTGCCTATTTAAAACCGCAAAAAGTTGACCAACAGCTCTTCATGCGCGAGTAAAAAGAGAATGAGCTTGTTTTTTCTCAAAGTTCCTTAAAAATTTGACAAAGTGCAAGAATATATTGTATGGTCAGTTCATGACTGTTAAAAAGATTTTTTTTCTGTGGATTTTTCTCTTCTTTGCATTTCAAGCTCTTTGTGCAGTACCTCTTACAGAACAATTCAAGCGAGCTGGTTTCGTAGAAATTTGCAATAAGAAGCAAGGATCAACAACGTTTGACTCTCTTTATGCCCATTTCGATAAGCTCATCGAATTTCTGCAAGCCAATCCTATTTGGGCTCAAAAATTATACAGCGCAAAAGAACGTTTTATTCGCTCAAAAGAGAGAAACTATTACTCCAGCGATTTTTTTGGCTTCTACGACGAGTCAAAAAAAGAGGGCAGAAACCAGCTTTCTTTTTATTATTCAACCCATTTCCATGAATTTATTTATTCTCACTATCCAGAATTCGCCCGCGTTCTCGAAATCAGCAGTTTTTTTGCAGCTTGTCTTGAAATCCAAAAAACTTATGAAAATCAATTCAACACTGTTGCAGCTGAGTTGCGCGTAGAAACGATTTTCTCTTCGAACTATGGCAGTCCCTCTATCCTTATCAAAGTAATCAAATACCTCCCTTCTTACAGCGCTACAAAGCCTCACTACGATGGCACTGCGTTTTCTCTTTTTCTTGATAGCACCGACAACCACTCGCTTCTTCTTTCGCCTTATAAATCTGCATTTACTAGCGATGATTTTTCTTCCCCTCTAAGAGAGTTTTCTCGAGAGCTCAATCAAAACTCTATCTTACTTATCCCTGGAGCACATCTCACAGAATTTTCCATTTACCCTACTCCTCACATTGTCATACCAAGTGGCAAAGTTCGATATGCAGCAATAGCCTTTGCTATGAGACCAGGCTACACTCCTCAAAAAATCGAATTTTCTCCCCTTCCGAACTTTAAATATTGAACAATTTTCTTAAAAATTCTATGCTGCAAAAAAATTATTTTAAGGACTTCATATGTTAAAATATTTTATTGTCTTTCTGCTTATTTCACGCTCCTTATGTGCTCTCACAACTCTCAATGTGACACTCAGCTCAGATAATAATCCAGGTGGCATTGGTTAGATTGGTGATCTAAGATATTGCTTGAATGCAATGAATCAAAGTTTAAATACAACGCCCGATGATTATGCAATTGTTTTTGACGTTCCAAT
>JAHFTM010000059.1 GCA_023269335.1 Chlamydiia bacterium | reverse complement strand
ATAGGAGTAGGTTTTTAAGATGCATCTTTAACAAGGAAGGGCAACTGATCGTCCGTTTTCACTGACCAATGTGCATCAAACATCTTCTTGCTCTCTACAAGATCCATAAGGCGAGTCATGTTGCTAATAAATGAGGCTTTCCACTCCTCAAGACCAACTGACTGAGACTCAGGGTCTGGAATAGATTTCACAAAAGCCTTAAGCTCTTCGCTCATAGGACATTTGATTTTTATCTCTATCAGCACTTCATGAGCTGTATTTTCATCTGCATGCATAAAGCTTAGTGTAGCAAATGAGAGAAGAAGTAGAAAAAATGTTTTATGTAAGTTCATAAAGAAACCTTAAATATAATTTTTGTTCGTTTTTAAGCTGATAAAGCATAATAGGGTTTTTATTTGCTGTCAACGTGCAATCCCTCTGTGGTATAGGGAATAAAGGTAACAGTTAGAGAGAGGAGAAAAAATGGCAAAACTGAAACTGGACTTACATGAAATTTACAACAAAGGTAGAACAATTGACGACGAGTTACGACGCATCATTTTTGAGGCTGTAGAAAAAAGAATTCCTTTAGTAGAAATTATACCAGGTAAAGGCAGCGGTCAGCTGAAGAAAAAGGTGTTACGTTTTCTTGAGCAAAGTGAAATCAAAAAGCTCTATTCGCGCATTGAAAAAGATAGCAAAAATTTTGGTCGCATTTTTGTTCATTTCAAGCATCAATGATTACAATAACGTTCCTTTGAGGATGCTCATTGCTATAATAAAGTAGATGATAATGCCCGTGACGTCAACAAGAGTGGCTACAAGTGGGGCAGAAGAGACGGCAGGGTCTGCACCTAGACGTCTCAGTAGGAGCGGCAGCATAGCTCCCGATAAGGTTCCCCATAGCACAACACCAAGTAAAGCGCAGGCAACGGTAATGGCCAGTAAGATCGAGTGGGCTCCATAAATATCTGACACAGAACTCCACAATGTGATTCTAGCAAAACCGATACAGCCAAGCACGCTACCAAGAAAAATGCCGGAAAAAATTTCGCGTCGCAGCACTTTCCAGCCATCTTTCAGCTTCACTTCTCCCAAAGCCATTGCACGAATGATGAGTGTCGATGATTGAGAGCCGGCATTCCCTCCACTTGAAATGATCAAAGGCAAAAATAATGCTAAGACTACAGCCTTGGCAATTTCTACTTCGAAAAAACCCATAGCAGTGGCAGTGAACATTTCTCCCAAAAACAGCAAAATCAACCAGCGGACCCGTTTTTTCATCAGCGCAAAAAAAGAGATATCCATGTAGGGCTCATCTAAAGCTTCCGTACCACCCACTTTCTGGAAGTTTTCAGTATTCTTTTCACCGGCAAGGCGTAAGATATCATCGATAGTGACAATGCCAAGTAAAATCCCAGCATCGTTAATGACAGGCAGTGCGTTAAGGCTGTGCATTTTAAAGACAGCGATTCCCGTTTCATCACTGTCAAAATCAGAGAGCGCAACAAACTTTTTATCCGCAAGCTGTGATACCTTATTACTTTTCGGAGCAAAGAGAAACTCTCTGATTTTAATATCATCAAGTAAGAGATTCTCATCATTGACTACATAAATCATGCTGATTGTTTCGCTGTCATGCCCATAGGCTCTAATATGATCTAAGGCTTGCTCGCACGTCCAGTCCATTTTTACGGTGAGATAATCAGTGGTCATAAGACGACCGACAGTATCTTCTGGATAGCCTAAAAGTTTGACAGCAAGTGCACGCTCTCCATTTGGCAATAACTTGATGTATTCAGCTACGGCTTGTTTTGGGAGATCTTCAAGAAAAGCTGTTCGGTCATCAGGGTTCATGGCTAGCAGGATATTGGCAATTTGCAACGTCGGCAGCTCTTTTAGGATTTGCAGCTGCTTGGCAGGGGGAAGATAGTCAAAAATGTTTGCCGCAAGTTGTGGCGGCAAAACGTTAAAGACAAATAGTTGGTCATCTTTTACTTTGTTAACAATCATTTCAGCGATCTCAAAACAGCTGAGCGTAGAAAGAACAGCTAATAGACGAGAGGCATCTTTTTCTTTGATTAACTCTGGAATTGCTGTTGCTGTAAGATCATTCATTTTGCCATTATCTCACTGATGACTTTTTCCGGATATTGGAGTGAAATTATGAATATGTCAACTGATGAGATTCTCTATCGCTTTATCGATGCTTTTGAACAGGGCCAGATTCTCAAAGCTATGCAGCTTATTTTGTCATCTCCTGATGTGTGCTATGATGACCTTGTCGCATCCGAACACCCTGTAAGATATGTCATTAACTATGTGGATGCTTGCGTTTTTAAAGGTGTCTTTGATGCCTATAAAGCTAATCTTGTCTTGCAAAATGAACTGAAAAAAAATGAACGCCTTCAGCTTATTGCCACAGTGTTTCTAGAGATTCTCAAGTGGGATGAGATTTTTCTTCAGGAATTCATGAATCAGGAAAACATTGAAGAGGCGATGAACGTTGCAAAGATAGCCCTCAAAGGGCTTAGCGAGCTGCAAATAGCCGCTTTTTTACAGCAGATTCCAACAGTTTATTTTCACTCTTTACAAAACAAGCCAGAATGTCTGAAAAATTTGAACAAATTTCAACAGGCAAAGTCTTTATTTTACGAATTGATCTGTGAGAAAAATGAAAGTATGTGGCATTTTCCTTGGCACTTTTTTTCTTATACATTCACTCCACAGCCAATCAGCAAGGCTAAAGAGAATGAGGTGCCTCTTATTTTTTTGGAACCAATCGAAGGTTTCAATTATCAAGAGTATTTTAAGGACTTTCTCAAAGGAAAAGCTGTTTTTGTTTTTGAAACCAAAGAAGCGTTCTTTCAATTTTTCCAATTTCCAGAACTCATTTCGATACTCAGTCAACCTCAGCATTTGATTTATATCCTCGATCTGTATCCTCAACAGCAATTGCAGACACAAAATGAATGGAAACAGGGGCTTGTATCTTTGAGTTTTTCCCCTGTTTCAATGCGACCACATATGTCTGATCTAGAGTTACTACCAAGGGCTTTAGAAAAAGTTTTCAGTGAGTGGTTAGAAGGAAATGCTGAGAAAATAGAAAATGAAACTGAGTCAGCAAATCATTTATATCGGTTGGGTAAGAAGATCCTATTTGCAAAAGAGGCTTTTCGTCTTGGAAAAAGTCGCTTGATGGCTTTGAAGATCAAAGATGGCTATGAGAGATTTGTTGATCGGCATAAGGGCTCTGTTTCTGTTGTTGAAGATTTAGAGACATCGCGTAGCTATTATAAACAGCTGATTGAGCAGGTAAGTAAAGGGAAAAAAAGTCGCTCACCAAAGCTTCTGCAGGCAAAAAATACTATTCATATCGCTCATATCGTTGCTCAGTTAGTAGATGGAGAGCATCCATTGACGCGGCTTTTACGGCAGATTATTGCGCACACAGATCTGCAGCAATTTAAGGTGACTGTGATAAGTACTGAGAGGCTTGTAACACGGCCTTTAGAATATCCCTTTGTTAACTACCTATCAGAAGCATCTCGTTTACGTGGAAAAGAGACGATTGAGGCTTTTGAAAAAAGAGGAGTGCAGGTAGCACTTGTTGAGGCAGATGCCACGTATGGAGAGACAGTGGATAAAACTATTGATCTTTTAGATAAGCTGCAGGTTGATATTGCCGTTTTTCATGGACCGGATGAAGTGAATACTCTTAGTAGTTATTTTTCAGATGTACCGATTCGGGTTTTATTTGAGCATGGCTTTTGGCCTGCTTTTCCAGCATTTGATTTTACAATTTTAAGCTCAGAAGAGGCCTATCAAAAAGCGTGTAGGGATAATCTGTTGCAGGGTATGGAAAGTTACGTGTTAGGCTTTTGTGTTGATGCCAAAGCACAATGGCAAGGGGAGCCATTTTCTAAAAAGGAGCTGGCTGTTCCTGATGACAGCGTTATCTTGACGACAATCTCGAATCATCTGGATTCAAGACTGAGTGTTCAGATGTGTCAGGCGATAGGAGAGATTCTTCAAAGATGCCCACAGGCGTACTACATGCCAATTGGAGCGGTACACAATCCAGAAAAATTGCGAACTCGATTTGAAGCGTATGGGGTAAATGAACGAGTGATTTTTCTAGGCTCCAGGCCAAATCCCAGCCAGTATGCACGTTCAATGCATCTGTATCTTAATGAATTTCCCTTTGGTAGCGGCTTGGCGATACTAGATGCGATGGCAGCAGGTTGTCCTGTGGTTTCTATGTATGACCCTGAAGGGCCATTGCAAGCAAGCTATGCCGGCACCTATTTTGGACAAGAGTGGGTGATCAAAAGCTGTAAGAAAGAAGAGTATGTAGATCTTGCCTGTCGTTTGATACAAGATCCTCTGCTTTATCAAAAATGGTCAGAGCAGGCTACTAAGCAGTATGAAGTCCATGCAGATGTAGCAGCCTATACAAAGGCATTTGCGAAACAGCTTTTATCACTTACGAAAAAGTATCAGAAGTCTCTGTAGCAGCAACGATTAAGGATGCATGATCGGTTAGTGAAGCGCCTCTGCTAGATAGTTCAGTTCTTAACTCGCTTTCAAGGGCAGATGCAGATGAATTATTGAGATTAAAAGTGAACGGCTTTCCTGCATATGTAAACGGAAATTTTTTTGATGTAGCATCCAAAGAAATGCCATAATCGATGAGAAGATAAGCTTTTGGTCCAATGAGATAGTCAAGGAGATCCTTACGTGAAGTATCGGCCTTTGTCGTTCGTAAAGCTTCCATGGCCTCTTCGCGATAGACCGCCAGTTCAATTTGAGCAAGTTCGGCACCCCGTTTAATCATAGGATCTTCATCATTCGTGTGCAAAGAAAGGGATCGCTGCCGTTGCAAAGAAAGTTTTCGTACAACAAGAGGCAAATTTGCAAAAGTGAATTCTAGGTAGTGACTTCTGCAAAAAGATGCCTGCTCTTTTTTATCGTCCTTTATAGCCTTTTGTAGGGTTGTCATATCTACTGCACCTGGATCTATCAGCTTAGTAGTGGGATGTCCTAAATACTGCTCACCGAATTCTATCTGGATTTCTCCTGTACGCATTTTAATAAATGTATTAGTAGCCAATGCAGCTGTGCGAAAGCACTTAGATAAAAAGATTATTTTTTGAGCAGTTCCTACTAACAAGGGTGTGGCTAACTGAGAAGTTTCGGCGACTTGAGAGAGCAAAGAAGAGGTTGATGAAGAGGAACTTGATGATGAATTTCCAGCAGAAAGACTCTGTGGTTTTATAGAGCAATACACTTTCATAAGTGTTTGAGAGGCTTCCAGCGTCAGTAAATAGGGTAATGAGTTTTTTATCCTCTCTGCCACGGCAGTGGTAGGTTGCAAAACTTGAAGAGCTGCTACTAAATCTTCATACAAAGTTGGAGTGATTTGCCTGAGTGCAATTGCTTGGTGCATTGGCTTGTTGTTGCAAACGAGAGCAAAAATGATCTTGAAATGATGGTAGGCAATGTTTTGTAAACGCACAACGGTGTCTTTGGAGGCAGGAGATTTGTCATTCTTAAAAAACGCAAACTGTTGAAGGTCGCTTTGGTTGTAGATACCAGTTACGTCATTACTAAAGTATATTTGAATTCTGCCAGCCCCTATGGTGGGTAAAGTGGCTGAAGTGACCACTTGCGAGCTATCAGGCTGTTTTTTTGATTCACTGGCGTCTACATTGGTAATCGTCGCTGGTAAAGAGAGTGCTGGTACTGAAGACATAAGCTGTAGCCTCTGGGTGACTCTATTTAAGAATTAAAATCAGTAATTGTAGTATATGACTTATTTTATATCAATACGATTAACTATAATACCCATGTTTGACATAATAAATGAAATATTATATCATTCTTTTTAAAATTAAATGGGAGCTGTAAGAATATGGTATCTGTGAATACGTCGTCATCATCATCATCACTAGAGCCGATTGCTCAAGCGGCTAGCAGCTCACTACAAACGGCACAATCAGATAGAATACAGCTGACTTTTAAAGATGGGATCTTTGACATCTATGATGTGGAAGACCTTGAGCGATTCTCATTTTTTGAATGTCTCAAGAGTTCTGCATTTCAAGATCTTAAGGATAGAGTCATGCTTCTGGAGAAAATCACCCACGCTCAATTTAGAGTAATTTTTGCACTTTTTTGTGAAAAAAAACCACTTCATGAAGCGATGCCTCTCACACAGCTGACACCAACAATTTATGAAGAGCTTGTAGCGGCAATTGATTTCCTACAGCCATCGGAAGGAGGGGCGCTTTTTGTAAAAAAGCTAGAACGTTCATTGCCTTATCTGCTTACACTTGAAAGTGCCCAGGCAATTATGCGGGCATATCGTTTACTGCCACAAAAAAGTGTTCAGGTAATTATGGAGGCATGCCATGCCACTGATTTATATGCCCGTATGTCCGGCGATGTATCATCGGTGAGCTCGTCTAGTAGCTCTTCTTCAATTGAAACTAGCGCGACAATGCCATGGCTTGTGCGAACTGCACAAAGCATTGCCACCGATTTGTATGCTCGTATTATATCTGGCGATGTATCATCAGTGAGTTCATCCTCTAGTAGCTCTTCTTCAAGTAGTTCATCATCTAACAGTTCCTCTTCAATTGAAACTAGCGAAACAATGCCATTGCTTGTGCGAACTGCACAAAGAATTGTCTTTCACGCAAAGTGCATGCAGACAGCAGAGCTCGCTACTCAATTTTTCGCAGGTAGGCGGGCTCTTTTCATCAAGATTGAGACTGCAGAGGACTATCTACAGCAGGCGAGTTTGTTTCCTTCTCTAGTAGCCTCAAAGACCTACTGGCCAAATGTACTCCAGGAGACAGTGCAACAACAACTGACGACAGATAAAAAAAGTCTTGATAGCTATAGTTTGAAACGGTTTGAGAAGTTGAGCTTTGGCAGCTTGCCTTCTATCATTCAAAAGCTTTCACTAGATGAGCGACTTGCTCTCTCTTTACATAGTGGTGATGAAGAGCCAATTGTTCAAAAAGCTGCAAAGGGTATTTACGATGAACTGGTTGCTTATCGTGTAGATGCTTTGCAAGTTTTAGGAATGTGTCGTAAAGAGATGCTGGACCATCTCATAGGGCCAAAAGCTCACCTTCTGAAGCATTATGGGGTTGCTATCGATTCAAGTGCCGCTAGCTTTCCATTGAGCCTTAATAAAAGAGCTTGCGTTCTTAATTTTAACCAAACGCTAGCTATGGTTGAACTGGAGCTGCGAGCAGACCTTGAATTCAGGAAAATAGCTCTTCCTCGCGAAATTTTACAAGGGGCTGAATTTAAGGTAGTACCAAATACCGCTGCTTCTGAAGAGAAACTACCTAGCAATGAAGTAGTAACAGCTTTGGAGCAGGTAAAAAAGAAGTATCATATTATGAGGCCGCTACAATATGCAGAACTGAAAAGTGCTTTTCTTGCGAGAGCAGAGAAAGGTTTTGCAAATCAGAATCAACTACAAGTAGCTGAGCAGATATATGATACAATAAATAAAACCATCGAAATAAATGTAAGACTATTGAGCAGAAAATCATTTAGTATAAATATAAAACAGTATGATCTTATATCCACCTTAAAACAGAGAATTTGGAAGCGTGAAGGCCTACCTGTGGACAAACAGAAAATACAGTTCAGTAGGGCTGGTGCTGCAACTGTGCTCAAAGACGAAGATCAACTAATAGACTATAACATTCGAGCTGGGGACACGGTCTATATGATTCATGAGTATCGAGTAAAGAATTATCTTTAAATAAGTGTATTGCATATATAATTAAAAAATTAGTTTGATAAAATAGTTACATTATTGTATTTGGTAGAATGAAACATGTAGTAACTATATATCATATAAAAGGAATGTTTATGCAGTCTATTATTTCTAAGAAATTAAAGTGTCTGCTGCTAGTTTTCTTAACAGCGTTTTTACTACTGAATTCTTCCTCCTGCTTTTCTGCGCAGATGATAGGGGCTGCAAAACAAAAAAGGCAAGGCTGGCTTTTTGTTCAATCAGCTACATCTGGCTCATTGAAAAAGATAAAAGGAGATCCGAAGCACTATCGCCTTATCTTAAAAGGTGTCTCCCCCTCAATGATTGCTTTTACAGATAGGCCAGCTAGAAAAGGACGCATTCGTACGGTAAACACCTTTGTTAATAATTGGAAGAGCTACAAAGGTAAGGATAATTATCGAGAAAATCCCCCTAATGCATCGCTAGTTTTGTCGTCGAATGGCTTTGAAGATGTGATTGTAGTATGCCTTAAAAATCCAAAATATAATAGAAGAAATCAAACATTATCTTACAAAGTAAAGTTCATTGAGTTGGTCAATAACCACAAACAGAGAAATCTTCGAGTTGCTGTTCGTAGAGGGATGCCAAAAAGATTTCACCGAATTGTTCTGTTCATTGATGACTCCTGGAGCTCACTTGGTGGTTAAGCGATCTGTCCTAAGATGAATACGGAAAAAATTCGTAGGATGCTTTTACAAGTCATCCTACGAGTCGGTTTTAATTTTGTGGATAGGGAGAAGGAGAAGGAGATGGGTTTGAGTCTGGCCGATCATCCTGTCTTCTTTCTGAATTATCAAGCTCATCATTGAGTCGATCTTCTCTATCTTGATTGCCTCTTTGTTCGGCATTATCATCCCTGTTTTCTAAGCTTTCATCTCTGCATTCACCGCCACGAGAAATTTCATTTTGCACTTTGAGGGCAGCAGTTTTTTTTGAGTCATTCGCATCATCAAGCTCAATGACTTGCACCTGCAAAGAGCCTGTGTTATCTGTGTAGTCTATGTCTGAGATCCAAAAATGAAGTCCGGTTTGTGTGGCAGTGAAAGGCTTTGAAATGTAGACATGGTCAGCATGAAAGGTATTGTCAGAGAGGGGGAGATTCAGACTGTTTTTCAAGGTTTCAAGTTT
>JAHFTM010000058.1 GCA_023269335.1 Chlamydiia bacterium | reverse complement strand
AATTGAGGGCCTTAGTCGACGATCTGGGCTGTTCCCCTTTTGACAATGAAGCTTATCCCCCACTGTCTATCTCCCGAGCTCTCATCCGGTATTCGGAGTTTGATTTCGCTTGGTAGGCTGGTAAGCCCCCTCGCAAATTCAGTGCTCTACCCCCGGACAATTATTCTCGAGGCTAACCCAAAAGTTATTTCGAAGAGAACAAGATATCTCCAAGTTTGATTGGCCTTTCACCCCTATCCACAACTCATCCAAGACTTTTTCAACAGTCACTAGTTCGGTCCTCCACAGGGTGTTACCCCTGCTTCAACCTGGTCATAGATAGATCACTTGGTTTCGTGTCTAGGCCGCACGACTATTCGCGCTATTCACACTCGCTTTCGCTACGGCTCCGGAGCGTTTGCCCCTTAACCTTGCCATGCAACCTAACTCGCTGGCTCATCATGCAAAAGGCACGCCGTCAGCCATTCTCCATTATAGAGCATAGGCCTTCGACCGTTTGTAAGCTGCTGGTTTCAGGTTCTATTTCACTCCCCTAACAGGGGTTCTTTTCGCCTTTCCCTCGCGGTACTGGTTCACTATCGGTCATCAACGAGTTTTTAGCCTTGGAGAGTGGTCTCCCCAGGTTCAGACCGGGTTTCACGTGTCCGGCCCTACTCAGGTACAGATCAGGCAGCTTCTGCTTTTCGCTTACGGGGCTTTCACCCTGTTTCGCCTCACTTTCCAGAGAGTTCAGCTAAGCTTCCGCTTTCCTATATGATCTGCCCTACAACCCCGAGTGCGTATAGCTCTCGGTTTGGGCTCTTCCCATTTCGCTCGCCGCTACTTTGAGAATCTCTTTTGATTTCTTTTCCTCTGCCTACTTAGATGTTTCAGTTCAGCAGGTTCGCCTTTGCACCCTATGTATTCAGATGCAAATTATACAATTTTACTCGTATAGGGTTCCCCCATTCGGATATCTTCGGATCGATGCTATTTCCAGCTCCCCGAAGCTTTTCGCAGGTATCACGTCCTTCTTCGCCTGTTGATGCCAAGGCATCCGCCAGCAGCCCTTAGTAGCTTGACCAAAAATTTCTCGGCTGTCTTTTACAACAGCCTCATTTTGACCATCCACACTTTGAGTTTCGATTTGAGCCATATCTCTATGGCTCCGCCTTTTTGATTTCTCAAGCGCCACTTTCAATCAGTGATCACTTGTATGTATTTTACGTGCTCTCGCACATAAAATTACCTTTTATTTTTCTTTACTTGAGAACCTCTTGTAAACCTAAGTTTACAAAAGGTTTTGGTTATGTGACTTTCAAAAAAAGTAACTACTTAAATTTTCATTAAGTAGTTACTGTAACACTTGAATAAATCAAGCTATTGGAATATAAATTCCAGATTTTTTCACCGTAATCTTCGGTGCAAAAATCAAGACCCTATATACTTGCTAGTTACAGTGCTCCTACGGGGGCCAACTTATCTATAAAGTTGGTGCGGTTACCAAGACTTGAACTTGGGACCTCGACATTATCAGTGTCGCGCTCTAACCAACTGAGCTATAACCGCATCAGAAGAGAGATGGAGACTAGGAGACTCGAACTCCTGACCCCCTGAATGCAAATCAGGTGCTCTACCAACTGAGCTAAGTCCCCAATACTGGGGTAAAAAATTGTACATTTGACAGTGCAAATTGAGTGGTGTGCAATTAAGAGCTTGTCTCAACCTAAGTTTAGCTCTACCAATCTCTTGATAGCTCTAAAACCTAGTCCATAAAGGAGGTGATCCAGCCCCACCTTCCGGTAGGGCTACCTTGTTACGACTTAGTCCCAGTCATCAGCCTCACCTTAGGCGCCTCCCTCCTTGCGGTTGGGTTAGCGACTTCGGGTGAAACCAACTCCCATGACTTGACGGGCGGTGTGTACAAGACCCGGGAACGTATTCACGGCGATGTTGCTGACTCGCCATTACTAGCAATTCCATCTTCATGAAGTCGAGTTGCAGACTTCAATCCGAACTGGGGCAGGCTTTTAGGATTTGCTCCACCTCTCGGTTTTGCTGCCTTCTGTACCTGCCATTGTAGCACGTGTGTAGCCCTGGACATAAAGGCCATGCGGACTTGACGTCATCCTCACCTTCCTCCTGGTTAACCCAGGCAGTCTCGCTAGAGTGCCCGACATTACTCGCTGGCAACTAACGACAAGGGTTGCGCTCGTTGCGGGACTTAACCCAACACCTCACGGCACGAGCTGACGACAGCCATGCAGCACCTGTGCACACGTCTCTTGCGAGAAAACGTTATCTCTAACGTCGTCATGTGCATGTCAAATCCAGGTAAGGTTCTTCGCGTTGCATCGAATTAAACCACATGCTCCACTGCTTGTGCGGGTCCCCGTCAATTCTTTTGAGTTTTACCCTTGCGAGCGTACTCCCCAGGCGGTATACTTATCGCGTTAGCTTCGGCACAGACGGGGTTGAGTCCGTCTACGCCAAGTATACATAGTTTAAGGCAAGGACTACCAGGGTATCTAATCCTGTTTGATCCCCTTGCTTTCGTGCCTCAGCGTCCGGGGGAGGCTAGAAAACCGCTTTCGCCACAGGTGTTCTTCCATATATCTACGCATTTCACCGCTACACATGGAATTCCGTTTTCTCCGCCATCCCGCTAGTTACGCAGTTTCAGATGCAGCTCCGAGGTTGAGCCTCGGAATTTCACGTCTGACTTACATATCCGCCTACGCACCCTTTACGCCCAGTAATTCCGACTAACGCTTGCACCCTCCGTATTACCGCAGCTGCTGGCACGGAGTTAGCCGGTGCTTCCTTTCCTAATACCCTCAAAGATACTATATATTACTCAGTATCCCTTGTTCTTAGGCGACAGAACTTTACAACCCGAAGGCCTTCTTCATTCACACGGCGTCGCTTCGTCAGGCTTTCGCCCATTGCGAAATATTCTCGACTGCTGCCTCCCGTAGGAGTCTGGGCAGTGTCTCAGTCCCAGTGTTGGCGGTCAATCTCTCAATCCGCCTAGGCGTCTTTGCCTTGGTAAGCTTTTACCTCACCAACTAGCTGATACCTCATGGGCCTCTCTTTAACCGCAAGGTCTATTTCTAGATCCCCCACTTTGATTAAGATATGATGCCATATCCCATCTCATTCGGTATTAGCGCTCGTTTCCAAACGTTATCCCAATGTTAAAGGCAAGTTACCCATGCATTACTAACCCTTTCGCCACTAAAAATGGATTGCTCCACTTCTCGTTCGACTTGCATGTCTCATCCACGCCGTCAGCGTTCAGTCTGAACCAAGATCAAATTCTCGGTTAAAAAAAATCTATACTAAACTTACTCTCGTAAGTTTCGTTAATCGCGGGCTAAAAAAAATTTAAGGTCCGCGCACAAGCTCTTTACTCACTTTCGTGAGTTTTTGCTTGCACACCACTCTATTTGCACTGTCAAATTTACTATTCAAGCCTTATGACTTGATATTCGCTTTGGTTGCTATTTAAGCTGCATTCCTTGCGAAAGATGGTAAGACAATACACAAAAGGGCGAAATTTTTGCAATGGCTTTTCTTTTTCTTTTTTCATATTTTTACCGATAGCCGCCTATAAATATCTGTGAGGCTATTATTAAAACTTAACTTCGGAGAAAAAAACTTGTGGTCTTAGAAAACAATAAGAAAAGTAGCACTGCCGAGTGAATACTACAGTGCTTGCTGAAGGAGATAATAGCCAAATCCAGCAAGATATCCCACTAATGCCGCAAAGCTGATGTGTTTGATATACCAAAAAAAGCCAACTCTTTCCATGCCCATGAAAGCAATTCCTGCAGCTGAGCCAATGACTAATAGATTACCACCAACGCCTGCACTATAAGCTATAAGCTGCCAAAAGCTATGGTTTTGCGGATACTGCTCAAGCGAGTACATACCCATACATGCTTTGACAAGAGGCACATTGTCAATAATACTTGAAAATACACCTACTGAAAAAGCAATGGAAGTCACAGAAGAAAATGTCTCATTTGTCCACTGAGCAAGTACATGCAAAATACCAGAGGTTTCCAGTGCGTCAACACTCAAAAGAATGCCCAGAAAAAATAAAATCGTAGAAGTGTCGACACGATGTAATATGCGATGGAAGGGTGGATGCTCTTCTTTATAGGTTCTATCAACAAGATCTGAAATGATTCCTAGTAAACTCATTGCAAGAAGCATTCCCACAAATGGAGGAAAGCCCGTAAGAACTTTAAAGACAGGTACGGAAACCAGCGCTAAAAAGCCCAGACACCCCATACAGACCCCTTTGGAATCAATTTGTAACTTTTTCACCTGTTTTGAAGCCAACGTTTTACCTTTCAGATAAAAATTCAGCACAAAAAATGAGGCGATCACGCAAAGAGCACTTGGCATAAGTAGTTCTTTCATAAGTGGCACTGTTGTCACCTGGCCGCCAATCCAGAGCATCGTGGTAGTCACATCGCCGATCGGTGTCCAAGCGCCACCGGCATTGGCTGCAATCACTACAGCTCCACCCAGTATCTTTCGCTCTTCCGGATCCGGGCACAGCTTCCTAATAATGGTGATCATTACAATCGTTGTAGTGAGGTTGTCAAGAATTGCAGAAAGAAAAAAGGAAAAAAAACCAAAAAGCCATAGCTGTAAGCGCTTTGAACGCACATTAAGAAAGTGAGAAATTACTTCCAACCCCTTATGATCGTTGATAATCTCAACGATAATCATGGCTCCCCACAGAAAGAAAATAAACTCACAGATGCCAAGAAAATGCTCTTTTAAGTTTTGCTGCGTTGCTGTCTGCCCAAAATCTGCTGATACATTTAAAATAAGCCATAAACATGAAGCCAGCGCAAGCGCTGTGGTAGCCTTATTCACACGTAAAAACGACTCGCAGATAATTGCCAGATATCCAAGTGAGAACATAGCGATGATCAAAGGAAGTGTCCATGACTCTAACATATACCTCCTAGAAGTATATAAGCTAAAATACCAGCAAAATAGCCAAGAGCTGCCGGCAACGCAGCTCTTTTAAGATACCAAAAAAAGGTTACTTGTTCCATTCCCATAAAGGCCACTCCTGCAGCTGATCCTATGATCAAAATGCTACCGCCTGTTCCTGCCGCCAGAGCTATCAAAATCCAAAAGTTTGCATCCATAGGAACAGACGTAAGATCATACATACCGATACAAGCTGCCACCAAAGGCACGTTATCGATTACAGCTGATATCAGACCGATAACAACACAAATCAACTCTTTTGAATCTATCTGCTGATCTAAAAAGAGCGCTAATTTTTTTAAAATACCCGCAGTTTCAAGCGCATCGACACTCAATAAAATTCCTAAGAAGAAAAGGATGCCAGAAAGATCTAATCTAGGAAGGAGTGACTGCACACGTAAATGCTGGCGTTCTTTATGCTTTCGATGCATAAGGTCTGTCACAAGCCACATAAAGCTCATCGAAAAGAGAACGCCCATAAATGGAGGAAGGTTTGTCAGCATCTTGAAAATAGGAACGAAAATCAACGAGAGCAGACCTAAAAAAAAGATAAGCTTACCATGAGGCTCACACTCTTCTTCCTCAATGAGGGGCAGCTGATGCTCACCTTTCACTATCCTAGAAAAGCAGAGCAGCGCAACTGCAAGACAGACAAGACTTGGAATAAATAAATTGCTCACTATAGCTTTGGTCGATACTTGACCCCCTACCCACAGCATCGTTGTGGTCACATCACCAATGGGCGTCCAGGCGCCTCCAGCATTAGCTGCGATCACAACAGCACTCCCAAAAATGAGGCGATCTTCACTATCTTGAATGATTTTTCTCAGCATCATCACCATGACGATTGTTGTCGTTAAGTTGTCGAGTACTGCGGAAAGAAAAAAGGCAAGAAAACCAATCACCCAAAGTGAAATCACTTTTGAACGAATGCGCATGAACCTCACAACTATGTTCAAGCCTCCATGAGCGTGAATAATTTCTACAATTGTCAGGGCTCCTAAAAGAAAAAGTATCACCTGACTAATGTTAGCGAGATGTTCACTGAAATGCTCTACATTCCAATCAAAAATATTTTGATCTGCAAATTGCACGACCCAACAGCCTACTGCCATGAGAAGCGCGGCAGTCGCTTTATTGACTCCGGTTGCATTCTCAAAAATAATCGTGAGATACCCTATCACAAAAATGGAGATGATTAGCATATTATAAAAATCTAAAGAAAAAGACATCGGTTGCTTATTTGTAATTTTTGTGTAAAACTGCATTCTATGAGTTGAAAATTAAAAACGCAAAAGAATCAGTGTCTTTGTAATGAAAAAATTACTCTTAAAAACCACCCTTCGACAAGCCTTGATCATACATGCTTTAAAGCGCGGAAGCGTCATTGGAGGAGTTGGAATTTTACTTATTTTTTGCGCTTATCTTTTTCTTCCGAAAACGCTCCTTTCACATGTCGGTATTTGGATCTATCTTTTAGGCTGTGGCCTCATTGCTTTTGGACTGATTCCCTACAGGCGCTTAAGACGCCTTGAGTTGAACCCAGCATCACTTGTTGTAGACGAAAAAGGACTGACCCTTATCGCTCAATCGCACAAGCCCGAAGTGATTCTTTGGGAGGAGATCGACTCCTTTTCATACCTTGAAAATAAACAAACCTATGGCATTGGATTTATGCTGAAAAAGAAAAGAGACACGCGCCTAAAGTTGGCTGAGGTAGATCTTTTTCTTCCCTACTTTTCAAAGCGTGCATTTGATGAGCTTGATCAATTCTCAAGAGATACTAGTAGTATCTCTTGAGATTTTCTCACTTAAGCACCGTTTTTGATTTTCATTTGATATTTACACTCAAGCTGTGGTGCCTTGTTGCTGCCCTTTTTCCACTTCGTATTTGTACGTTCATATTCGGGAGCCGCAAGCGTGGGTTTTACAGGTAAAGAAGTACCTGGCAACGTCGACTCAGGAATCTCTTGTCTAATCACAGTATGGATCACAGGACTTATCGTCTCAACTACTGGCACCGACTCTTGTACAGGTATGACAATAGGCTTTACAGGCTCAACAGGCGCCTCTACTACTGTAGTCACAATACCCACCACATCAGGCTTACTCACCGGAGTTGGCTTGTTCATTGGAACTGGCTGTACACCAAAAAGTGCTGATACTTGCTTGCTTGCTTGCTTCAGCGTTCCTTGGACGAGTTGCATGAAACTTGGTGCCGTGGATTGCTGCGCCCCCTCAGCAGTGGATGTTGCTGTCGTATCAGCGTCCTCATTATTTTCGATTTCAGCTTGTACTGCTTCTATTGTTTGCTTAATTTGTTGAAAACCAACTCTCATTGTCTCATGGATGGCCATAGGACTCTCCTTTTTATTCAAAGTATGAAGTATAGTGGGTACACTACACCTTTGCCCCAACAGTGATAAATGTTTTGACAATTTCTGGGAATAAAGAAAGAGCTTGATGTGAAAAAAAAGAACCCTCTTGATGGCTTCTCGTCCAAGCCTCAAGAGGGTTCTGGTTATCTTATTATTAACTTATTATACGGGCATAAATTATTTTTCTAACAACAGATCATTAAATATAGTACCAATAATTTTATTTATATTATTATTTTTAAGTACCTACTATTATCCCTGAATGCTATTTTTACACTTTTATGCTTAAGCGATAATGCACAACCAGTTTATTGAGATCTCCCTCTACCTTAGTGAGCTCTAATGGTTTTTTAACCACCGACTTTACAGGCTCAGGCTTTACTTCTGGCTTCACAACAGGTTTTGCTACTGGATCTACTGGCTTTGCAGGCTCAGGCTTTACTTCTGGCTTTACTTCTACCTTCGGCTCAGGTTGTGCTACGGGCTCTGCTGGCTTTACAGGCTCTGGTTTTACTTCTGGCTTCGGCGCTGGCACATATCCTGGAATGTATGCAGCTGCTTGTTCAAGAATTGGCCCCATAAAAGGACCTGCTGCTCGGATTGCATCTGATATCATGGTTGAACCTCCTAAAAGTTCCCTGTTTTTATTAAAATCAAGCACCACTCTCATCCTTTTTGATTAAGAATCGATAAATTTTAGATTAATTTTTAATGAATCTGAAATGGATGACAGAATGCCATCTATAAGGCACTTAAAAGGCGTTTTAGAAAAGTAAGATTAAATACCAGACTGGACAATGTCATGCATCTTGATAATGCCGACAACTTTCTTTTCACTGTCGACAACCGGAAGGACGGTGATAGGCTGTTTTTGATCAGCTTCCATATATTTTACCGCATCAAAGGCAAGCACTTTTTCGTCAATGTGCCTAGGATTCAGTGTCATGAGCTCATGCATTGCTTTATGCAAAACCATCGCTCCATATTTTTGTAAGCTTCGACGTAGGTCACCATCTGTAAATATGCCAATGAGCCTTCTCTCTTCATCGATAATGAGCAAGCAGCCACATTTTTTTCCTGAAAATTCAGAAAGTACATTGATCAAAAGATCATTTGGTGAGGCAAACGGCACTCCTTCGCCAGAAATCATCAGATCTTTCACCAGAAAGGTCAATCTCTTTCCAAGACGTCCTGCAGGGTGATTTTGCGCAAATTCATCTACAGTAAAACGTTTTGAACGCATCAGCACCATGGACATAAGATCACCAAACATAAGCTGCACAAGGGTCGATGTTGTGGGCACTATGTTAAAAGGACACAGCTCCCTTGCAACCGGCAACTCAATGCTGAAATCACAAGCCTTTGCTAACCTGCTATCAGAATTGGAAATGACAGCGATCAAAAAGGCACCTTTATTGCGTACTATTGGACATAAGTGTAACAGTTCATCCGACTCACCACTCTTACTAAAGAAAAGCACACTATCACCTTTAGCCACCATCCCTACATCACCATGTAGAGCATTCAGAGGAGAAAGATAGAGAGCCTTCGTTCCCGATGAA
>JAHFTM010000272.1 GCA_023269335.1 Chlamydiia bacterium | reverse complement strand
AAAATTACACGTCAGATAGAAGCCTTGCAACTATCTGCATAAGCTGTAGATGAGAGAGCTCAAAGAACTGCAGAGCGTCAAGCAAATCTGGAAGCAGAGCTAAAAGCATTGCAAGACGCAGCGCCAAAGCTGAAAGACACTGCAGCACGAAAAGCTGCCAAAAAAGAGCGTCAAAAAAGCCAAAAAGAAAAAGAGCTTGAATCTGCAAAAAAATTGCAATTGGAACAATCAAAGAAAAAGCCCTCCCCAATGACTGCAGTATCACTGCAAGCACTCGCAGTATCGATGAGTAGTCTTCATGTTGAGCCTCCTAGCCCCGCCTTGCAACCTGCAGCACGCAGCACAAAGGCCTTAGCAGCTATTCCACTATCAGCTCCGCAAGCAAAGAAAGTCGAACGTAAATTTATTCCTGCAGATCCTGCAGATATCCTGCCAATCATCCTCTCCTATCTCATTCCAAAAGGAAATAGGCTCCGAGTAATTGCAGGAAAGAAAAATTCAGTTCCAAAACCACATCAAGCGATTTCTTTTCTTCTTTCCGAAGACAATACTTTTTTCGATAGGGCAAAAACAACGGTCATCTCCAGAATTTTCCAGAATGCTCTCGCTCTTCTGAAATCTCCCGAAGAGGTAGTTTCCCTTACAGTCTTAAAGGTGCAGAGTATTGCAAAGAAGTACATGAAACCTCTAGAACGTGAATTTCATGATTTGTTTCATGACTCTTTAAGTCCACAAAACCCCCTCCTCCTCGATCTGTATGATCTTAATGTGGTGGGAGGAAATGACGATGACCTTCTATGGGCACACAGAATTATTCAGCACTACCCAAATACGAGAGCTTTACTACTGCCACAAAAAAGCACTTTGAATGTTCCACTTGCTACAATTCTTACTAAATTTAAACAATTGAATGCTCTTATAACTAATCGAGCGCAAGCTGCTACGGACCAAGCACTTCGTAAGCTCCAATCATTAAGCCTTGGTACATTAACTCTTGTAGCTCCAAAAATAACAGGAAAGGGCTTAGCTTGCCTTAATTCTGAGCGATTTTGGCAATTAGATATAAAAGACTGTACCTTAGATGTCACTGACTTTCAGGTTATTGCAAAGCATTTTACGAAACTTGAGACACTTTACATTACAACTTCCTTATTGGATGATGCAGCTCTTTGTGCAATCGCTCAAATACAAAAACTAAAAGATCTTAGATTCACGTATACTCCTGTACTCACTGTCAATGGTTTTCAGGCGCTTGCAAGAGTACAAACACTCACCACATTAAAGATCACAGATCTTCCAAAAGCAGTGGAAGAAGTTGTGCGCAAGATGCTTCTGAAAAATTGTACGTTAACTGTGTAATCCTAATGGATTGGAGCAAGAATAACCGATCCACCTAGCCAAAAGTCGTTTTCTGCATCACAGTGAAGTTGTAAGAGCCCGCCAAGGACTTGCACTTGGTAAGAAGGATAAGAAGTGATCCAACCCTGATGAATAGCCGCAACGCAACAGGCTGTGCTACCTGTACCACATGCTTTCGTGATACAATAAAGGCCTCTTTCATACGTCAGAACAGATAGTTTATTGCCACCATCGGGTCGTACACAATTCACATTGACTCCTTGTGGGTATCTGTCCTTCCACTTTGTATTGATTGCATCGCCTAGTTCTTTTAAAAGAGTCTCATCATAAAGGTCACTCGTTACAAGATGTGGCTCTACAGCATCTACAAAGACAAATTGATACTCTTTACCTTGATGACTAAACATCAAAAAACTTTTATTAACTGCCGGTTTTCCCATGTTAATAAAGCAGCTGTTATCTTTTTTGAGAACAGGATGCTTTCCCCTTCTTGAGATCAGAGAAAACTCAGAAAATGAACTTCCATATTTTGTAGTCAAATAGGTAGCCGTAGCACGAGCTCCATTTCCACAAAAATCAGCTTCTGTTCCATCAGGCTCTAGCACATGCATTTTCACCTCCAAACTATCTTTTGAGGAGGAAACTTTTCTCAAAACAAGTGCGTCATCTACAATTTTGTCTTTCACTATGGTCCAGATTTTTTTGCGTATCTCTTCCCAAATTGCACTTACATCCATCTGAGTAAGATCATAAATCAAAAAAGTGTTTCCATTTGCGTTGGCATGAATAGGCTTCAAAAGAGCACCTTGAACAGTAATAGCATTTGTTGACAGTTGCGATTGCTGTGCGTTCAAAGACATAAAAGCACTCCTAAATAGTTGAGATGATGTAGTGGAAATTTTAGTGCAAGATGGCGTGAAAGGCCTTGCAAGCTGCATACAGTGCCGTATAATGGGATTCCAGGAGGAAAACTTCAACACCCCTAACTTAGTTTGTTTCTGCGCGTAAAACCCTATTCGCGGAAGCTGACATCTCATTGCTAAACAACCAATGCGTAGACTCATCGCACCTCTTTTTTTATTTGATACTTATCTCTCAAAAAAACAGTATTTGTCAACCTCAGATACTCCTTCGCAAGGATTACAAATTGACCTTTTTTTCGCGACATTTTATACTCCACAATCATTTGAATGGAGGATATCATGTTATTTACAGCGCCTTTTAGATATGGAAAAATGACCCATCATTTTATACCATCTGTACCTTCTACCCAATCTTACTCAAGAGTATTTTCTCATCATTTCTTTTATCCTTGTAGGCTACGTACAGCTACCATAAAAGTACCTGCTACTATACCTTCAACCTTGCGTCAGTTTCAG
>JAHFTM010000271.1 GCA_023269335.1 Chlamydiia bacterium | reverse complement strand
ATGTAACGAGAAAGAAGATAAGCATGAGAAAAATCACATCGACAAGAGGTGTTAGATCAATGAGATTGTGACATGGTTTCAGGCGAGCTTGAAGTTTCATATCTTACATCTCTTGTCGTGTTACAAGAAGGTCAACAATTTCAGCAGCAGTTGCTTGAATTTCAACAATTATTCCCTCAATGCGGCTGACAAGGTAGTTATAGCCTATAACTGCAGGTATGGCTACTACCAGGCCTGCGGCAGTTGTCACCAGGGCATATTCCATGGCTTGACCGATTTGATTGGAAGAGATTTCTACAAGATTACTCATCCGCATTTCAGCAAAAGCTTTGATGAAGCCAAGTACCGTTCCTAAAAGACCGATGAGAGGGGCAATATGTGCAATGATAGAAAGGATGCGGGCATTTTTTTCCATTTTGGCAACTTCGATGAGGCCGCGCATTTCCATAGCGCTTTCAATTTGCTCGCGAGGTCTTTCATGTCGGCAAAGCCCTGCTTTCACAATATTGGCAATAGCTCCACGTGTTTCTTCGCAATTATTGATGGCCTCAACAATATTACCATCTTCGATAGACGTGCGCAAGGTGACGACAAAGGAGGCAGTATCCATGTCTGTTTTTCTTAGGTAATGAATGCGTTCTAAAAAAATAGCTGCCCCAACTATGGAGCATAAAAAGATCACGACAAGTACTAGGTTCCAATTCGCGACCCAATCGGTGAGCGTCTGAAAAAATGTTGAAACAGTGCCTGTATCCATATAGTTCTCTAGTTGAGGATTTGTTCTAGTTTTGTCTTGGCCTTCAGGCCCCACTCTCCACCTTTTACGCTTGCAGCTTCTAGCTGTTTGATGGCCAAATCATTTCTATGCTGCATCTCATAGATCTCAGCTCTTAAGAGCATCGCCTTAATTCTTAAAGAGGAGGCAGCATCATCGTTAATCACCTCAGAAAGCAGTGTCATAGCAAGATCCAGTCGATTCATCAGTCGATAGCATTCGCTCTTGGCAATTTTTATTTCCAAAAGCTGCTCTTTAATCATCTCCTTTTGCATCTCTTTTTGTGGCTGACGAGTCAATCCATATTCTGTTTCTGTTTCGGCCTCTTCAAAAAATGTGAGCGCTTGCGAAAACTGCCCCATTTTTTGCTCTTGCTTTGCCAAATCAAGGTATGCCGATGTGAGAAATCTACCTTTCAAACCTCTTTTACTATGCCAGTGTATCAAAGACTCGAGTTGTTTTCGAGCAAGGCTTTCTTTTAGCTGTTTTTCATAGGTGCAAGCAAGCAAATAGCTTGCCTCTTGATAAGCCTTTATAAGTCTGGAATGTGCTGGCTGAATTTCCTGAGTGCTTGGCTGCACAAGATATCTTTCTAGTAGAGTATTAAGCTTTAATAATGCTTTTTCTGCTATTTTCTGGTCGAGTAATAGTTGAGAGGCCAAAGATCCTTGTGAAAGAAGTGCATCGACCTGGATCTGGAAAAAGTAACTTTTTAGACTTAAGTCTAATAAATTTTTACTTAAAAGCGTTTCATACAGCGTATCTACTTTTTGAAATTTGATATTGGCTTCTTTCGCTAGTTCTATTTTTTTCTCTTTTTGCTTGAGGCTTTCCTGTTTGTAAAAATTTCCTACGTAAAAATTTGCCGCAATTGTGTAGGGTGACATGGGGTATAAAGTGAGCATGCTTTCTAGATGGAAGATAGCGTGTGGTGTGGCAAGTTGATATTCCTGTTCTGCAAAAAGGCGAAAATAGGATTCTGCAGCATAAGGCGAGTTTGGAAAAGCGTGGCAGAGCTCTTTTCTTAATGCCCTAGCTTTTTCGATATCCGTTTGCAAAACATCCTGTGCATAAGCTGCTAGATAAAGAACGTGTGCTTTTTCAGGGTAGTGAGGAAAATCCTTAAGAACTGAAAGCAGCAATTTAGAGGCATCCCGCAGAGCATTTTTGGCAATGAGTCGCTCGGCAAGTGCGTGTGATAGCTCTGCTCTATGTGGACTTTTAGGGAATTCTGCAAAAAAATGAGCAGCTTTTGTGACGGCCTTTTCGAAATCAAGTGCAGTGTAGCACTGAATGAGAAGATATTGAATCTCTTCTTGCTGATTGTCATCAGGAAGGCTTTCTAGAAGTGTGCATGCCTCACGATAGCCGTTCGGAGCAGGAAAGGAAAGCAGTACTTTGGCAATTTGAAGTGAATCATAGCCTAAAAGTTCAGCCTTTTTTAAGGTCGCTAAAGCCTCACCAAAAAGAGACGTTGGGTCATTTTTTTCAGTCCTAGCTTGTTGAATTTCGTTCAGTGCTTTGAGAAAATGCGCCTTTGCAAAGAATTTACATGGAGTAAACTGGGTAGAGGTGCATTTTTGAAACTGTTTTTGCCGGTCATGATACGAAGATTCAATTTGCGCTTGTAAAAGCGCGCATTCGAGCTGCCCGTCTAAGGAAAGCAGGGGTTTATTTTCCTCTAAAAGAGGAGTAAGCTGTTCAATTTTTTGCCTATCAGAAAAGAAAAAACCGAGTACAAAATAGTTTTGAGCAAGTCCTAAAATTGCCCGCTCATTTTTTTCTTCTGCAAGAATTTTTAAAAAGCAAGCCTCAGATCTTTCTAAGTAGGCTTTATGGCCGCCTCTCTCATTTTTGAAAGAGTAGTCGATAGCAAGATGATTGTAGGTCGAACCAAGAGCATAAAGAGCCTCTTTTGCCCAGAGATTTTGTCCAATAGCTTCGGGAATTGATTTTTCAAGATGGATAACT
>JAHFTM010000057.1 GCA_023269335.1 Chlamydiia bacterium | reverse complement strand
ATTTTTTAAACCACTGCACAAAGCGAGAAATTCCTACCTGTAAAGGAATTTTTGGATGGAAGCCCAAAAGCCTCTTAGATTCCTCTATATCAGCATACGTCTCTACTATTTCTGTAGCAGGCATGGGAAGTAAATTTTTGATCGCCTTTTTCCCCAGTTCCTGTTCCAAAAGTTCAACTAATTTTTCCAACGGCTCAGGATGACTGTTACCTAAATTAAAAATATGGTAACCACTTTCTATATCAAGACTTGTGTAAATGCCATGTATAATGTCGTCTATGTAGGTAAAATCACGCCGCATGTTGCCAAAGTTATACAAATCAATGGGCTTACCATCGCGTATGGCGTGTGCAAATGAATAGTAGGCCATATCAGGCCTTCCCCATGGTCCGTAGGCTGTAAAAAAGCGTAGCCCTACAGAGCCCATATTGAAAAGACTGTAGTAGGTAAACGCCATGAGCTCTTTTGTCTTCTTAGTCATCCCATAAATGTTAGCTGGCTTATCTGTTGAATCACCGACAGCGAAAGGAATTTTTTCATTTTTTCCATAAACAGAAGAGCTTGATGCATAAACAAGTCGTGTGCCGACTACCTTCTTACAAGCTTCCAAAATATGAAAAAATCCTTCAATATTTGTCTTTAAATAGGTTTCTGGATTGACTAAGGAATAGCGGCAACCAGCTTGAGCTGCAAGATGGACAAGATGGGTGATCTTATGCTGTTCAAGAAGTTCGACCACTTTTTGTTGGTTGCAAATGTCTTCCCGGACAACGGTGATATTTATTTTTTCAAGTTCATAAGCGCGATCTCCTTTTAACTTGGGATCGTAGTAGTCATTAAAATTATCAAGCCCGACTACGTACATACCCATACTTTTTAAGAAGCTAGCCAAATGAAAACCAATAAAACCGGCACATCCGGTGATAAGAATGCGTTTGTTTGCCATGAATTTTATTTTTCCTCTTGAAGTTACTTTTCAACTGCTAAAAATTTTGACGCTAAATAGAATACAACTCAACATAATTCAACTAACAGGGTGGACTACTTTGGAACAACTCAGCTGTACGCAAAATGAAATGATGCAGGTCATGCAAAAACTTTTGAGTGAACGTCACAAAGCTAAGCTTCTTGAACAAGAACTGCAGCATTTGCGTAAAGATCCAAGTACTACAGACATGAATATTCTGTCTAAAAGCAGCCAAACAGCTGTGCCAAATGGACTATTGAGTCAGCAAGCAAAAGAGCTTGCACTCTTAAAAGAGCGCGTAGATGCATCAGAAAAAGAAAAAATTAAAGCGTTTGAGAAGGAAGCTGAAAATAATAAACAGGTTGAGCTTCTCAAAAACATTATCAAGGAGCTTGCCGAAAAGCTAAAAACCCAAATTGCACCTCCAGCTACAATAGAAAAATCTCCTGCTGATGAAAGCACAGTACAGCTCAAACAGAGCCTCTACCAATCGCAAAATGAAGTTCGAGCTGTAAAAGAAAAATGTGCAAGCTTAGAAGAAGAGGTGCGTCGCCTACAGCAATACCATATAAGTCTTCAGAGCGAGCTCAAAGAGCAAAATGGAAAAGGGCGCGAGCTTGAAGCGTTAAAGTTCGAACTCAGCCATGTTGATGAAAAGCAGAAGATGTCACTTGCCTCCTATGAAGTAAAGCTCCAACAGGCAAAAGAGTATGAAAATAGCCTCAAAGCCGAAATTGAAAGTTATCAAACTTTATGCGTTGAGCTCAAATCTGAGCTGAGTAAAAAAATACACTCCGATCACCCGCAACATGATCTACAAAGAACATTTTCAGAGAATGCTGAAGCGCTAGCAAAAGAAAAAATCAACCGCGAAAGATTAGAGCTTGCCCTAGAAGACAAAGAGCTTCTTTTCCATGAGCTTTCTCAAAGAAATAAAGAGCTAGAAGCAAAAAACCAGCATGCCTTGTCAGAAAAGGACTTGTCACTTATAAGCTACAAAGAGGCTAAAAAACAGCTTTCCGACCAAAACAGCCTCAACAGCCAACTTACAAACGAAAAAGAGGCTCTTGTGCTGTCGAACAGCAGTCTCATTCTTGCTGTTGAAGAACAAAAAAAACTCTTGGAAAAAACCTTTGAAGAGCTGAATCAAAAATCAGCTACTCTTTTAGAAGCAGAAGCAAAAATACAGACCCTATTGCATACTGTCACACAAACAGAAGAGAGCCAGAAGCTACTTGAGGCTCGCGATGCTGACTACAAAAAAGAAAAGCTTGAAAAAGAGCGCCTTGCAGCGATCGAGGTCGAACAAAAAAATCATATCGATCTTTTGGAGCAACATTTAGCAAGAAGAGTAAAAGAATGCGCTTTACTTACAAGAAGCCAAGAAGAGCAAGAACATGAATACAAAGTGTTGAAAGACAAACTTGAAGAGACGAAAAAGAATGTGAAGAGACTTGAAGAAGAGCTTTCGCAAAAAGAGGAGGAGCTGCAAGATGTGACAAAAGAGCATCGACTTGAAAAAGAGGAGCTGAAAGTCGAACGACAAGCTCTCTTTGAACATGCTCAGAGCCAGTCCCAAGAGCTAGAAGAGCTAAAAAAACTGGAAGAAAAGTACCTCCTACTTGAAGAGCTTTTGGATCAGTGCGGCCATATCTTCACAAAAAAAGCACATGAGAGCCTTTTGCAAAAGTCAGTACGAAAACAAGAGCAGAAAACCTTGCTCGAGCAAGCTGCGCCCAAACGGCAGCAACAATTGCCTGTAGCTATGTCTTCAGATTTATTTGAGAAACCAAAAGAAAAGAATATTCGTCATGACCTTTTCCAGTAATAAGGATGATGTAGTCGAACAAATCATCATTGGCATCGACCCTGGCACAAGAGTTACCGGTTATGGGGTGATAGCCATTATCGGCAACACGATGAAAGCCCTTGATTACGGCTGCATCCGTCCGCCTCCAGATGCACTTTTGAGTGACCGCTACCTTATTATCTATGAAAGCCTGGAAGAGCTACTGAGCCTCTACAATCCCATTGAAATGGCCATAGAAACACAGTTTGTCTATAAAAATCCGCAAAGTGCACTCAAACTTGGAACCGCACAAGGGGTTGCTATCATTGCGGCAAAAAAACACAAATGTCGGGTTTTTGGGTATGCACCGCGCGCTGTAAAATCAGGCATTGTGGGTACCGGAAACGCTAGTAAAGAGCAGCTCTTAGGTGCCTGTGCCAGGTTTTTAAACCTTAAAGAATACCCACGACCTCAAGATGCAGCAGATGCTCTGGCAATTGCTATCTGCCATGCAAATTCCAGAAAAAATGCTTTGTTTGGCAAACTAAAAAACAACGAGTTGTAAAAATGTATGACTATATCACAGGTAAAATCAGTAAGATCTCAAAAGACAGTGTGACGATAGAAGCAAACGGGGTTGGCTATCGATTGTTTGTCACGACAAACTTAGTAGCCCAAGCTGTTGAAATCAAGACCGTAACTACTTTGTATGTTTCTTTTGTGGTGCGCGAATTTGCACACACCTTTTTTGGTTTTTTACAAGAGCAAGAACGTGATCTTTTTGAAGCTCTCTTAGGCATTAGCGGAGTGGGCCCTAGAACATCCCTTGCCATTATAGGCACCTTAAGCCTTGATGAGCTTTTTGATGCGCTGACAAGAAAAGATGCTGCTATGCTCTGCCGTGTGCCGGGCATTGGTAAAAAAACTGCTGAAAGGCTCCTTGTAGAGCTAAAAGATACGTTGTCATCCATCAACATGCAAACTGTACGGCCAGTCTCTCCAAGACAATCTCTTTCTTATGACGCTGTCAGCGCTCTTACAAACCTTGGGCTTTCGCCGCTTGCTGCTAAAAAAGCAGTCACAAAAGTGCTAGAAGAAACAGAGGAGCCACAAGATCTTTCCAGCTTGATCGCCCTCTCTTTAAAAAACGTGACCAATTAAGAGATCGTAGGTGCCGCCTTTATGCAACAGATTCAATTCAAGAGAGCAGATCCAAATCCTGAAAGTAGTGATAGTAGACTCATTTGGACATGGCGCAATGATGTGGTCACACGTAGCATGTCACAAAATGAAGATCTCATTTCTTGGGAAAGTCATAAAGCATGGTATGCTCAAGCGACAAGTGACTTGCAGCGGCTATTGTTGATAGCTTTTCTAGGAGAGATGCCTGCGTGCATGATTCGTTTTGATGATATCCATAAAACCACTGCTGAAATCAGTTTCAACCTAGATCCCACGTTGCGTGGTAAGGGATTCGGCAAGTCAATACTCTCAGAGGCCTGTATTTATGGATTTAACTCTTTGCATCTCGAAGGAATCTATGCTGAAGTCAAACCCAAAAATAAAGCTTCTATCAAAATTTTAGAGGCTATTGGATTCCAGCCACAAAGCAGTCATGAAGGACTGCTTTCCTATTACCTCTCGAAAGTCTGAAGAGAACAACTCTTTCCTACCTCCATGAACTTTATTCAGGAAGTGGGTGGTGTTGGCGGCCTTGGCTCTAACAGCATTTTTTCCAAAGCTTGATTCAGGTCAACTCTTGGTTCCAATAAGTCCTCTAGTTGCAGCTGACTTGATGCAGCTGAGGCAGCGGCAGATTGTGGTATAGTGGATCCTGATAGAACAGATAAAGCTACTGTTTGAACGCTTGAGCTAGAAGATGATGTGCTCGAGGACGTGCTCCCTTGAGATGCCGCACTTGCTGCTGCACTTGCAGATGATGCCGAGTGAGGAGGTGTAAAGGATGGATAGGAGCTGAAAGCGGGTGCCGAATGAGGAGGTGTAGCGGATGTGCTGAAAGTTGAAAATGCTGAGCCTGTTAGTGGAGGCGTAGGAGTCGAACGCTGTGATGCTATCAACCGAAGAACTACCTGCGATGTTGAGGCTGCAGTTGACGAGCTGCTTGCACTTGCACCACTTGCAGAATATGTCAGTGCGACAGGTGCAGCGGCTGGTAGCTTTTTAGATGCCTTGATGTCCAGTTGGCACTTGTTGTAATCAAGATACAGCACCCCCTTTCCTGCCTGTTTTCCCATAATGAGCGCGGGTCTCGCATAACCTGAAATGGCCAAAAAATCTGAACTCATAAAACCTCTTTCGTTACTTTAAATTTTTTCATACTTTTTATGTACGTAAGTGTATTATAATCAACAATATATGTAAATAATTTATCGCAAAAACTGTAGCTCATTATTTTTTAATTTTACATTGTGTAAGGAAAATCTTAGCTGCTATTATTAAAATCATGACTGAACAAAGCAAAGGACACTACGGATATGCGATGGCTTTGTATTCTGGCTATGTCCGCCTGTTTTTGAATGTACAAAAGAAAAATGACCTATTCGCGAATACCAATTTTACCGCGAGTTTGATTATGAGGCCATTTTGTCATATCAATCACAGGTTGCTCCCAGGGCGCCGCTTCAGGAAAATAGGCTTCAAAAAATTGTGCAAGTGCAAGGTCTACCTCCTCACTATCTTCGCTAGAACAGTCTTCCACACAGAAAAATTTGTAAGGAGTGTTTTTTACCTTTTCAAATTGCTTGTTATTTTTGTCTAGTTTTTCATTCAGCTTGATCATAGTCAGAGGGACTTTAATGGATTTGCCCTTTTTTGTGTAGAGTGCATGGTATTGAATAAGGCCATTCGTCAAAGTGAAGTCAGAAGGCATGCGGAATTTATGGGACGAAACTAATTGAAAAACTCGCGAAAAACGCGCCTCTACTTCTTGCATCAATGATTTTGTTAACGAATAAGGCGCATGAGCCACCTGATAGCGCTTTTCTGGTTTATAGTGCGCATTTAAAAGCGCATTGCTATTCTTCCAGGCACTATCAAACGCACTTTCTCCTAAAACTTGTGCGCCTGTAGCCACCTTGTCGCGCGTAAAAAAAATGCAAATCTTCCCGCTTTTCGAGAAAAAATCTTCACTCGTCACCGGCATTCCTAAGAAAAAGTCGTCGTTTAAATAAAGAAAGCGCTCAGACAAATTGGGAATTCTATGTAAATTTGCCTCTATCGCCTGAGAATTAAATGTAGGCAGATGTTCTTTATTTGGAAAAATTTCTTGATGCGATATAAGGGTGATTTTTGGATCATTTTTCAACCATTTTGGCCTTTGACTTGGTCCAGAAGTAATAATATAAATATGGTTGATGAAGCTTGCAAACTTATAGATAGACCTCAGTGAATATTTCAGTTCATCACGATTGCGGAAACGATTTTTTACATTGGCATCTTTATTCTGTAAAAGAGACTGGCATTGACTGAAAAACTTGTCTCGTGCTTGCTGCCATTCTTGATCTTTTCCATCCACCCACGTATAGACTACGTCTATCGGCTCTGAATGCAGCGTAGCCATGTGAATGACTATCGTAAAGAATAAACTTTTAAAAAATAGTGCTCTAACTATTTTATTAATCATTTTCTTCCGCTACATTTATCGCTTCTTCTGTCACACTCTCAGTCTGGCCTGCATCAGGAACATAGCCTTTTTCCCAGGGAGCTATTTTCGGATAGTAGGTTTCTAAGAATTCATGAAGCTGATCGTCTGCTTCACTGCAATCTTCAACAATAATGTCTTGAAGGCAAAAGAATTTGTAAGCGCCATTTTTTACTTTCTCTAATCTATTGGCATTTTTTTCAATGTTAGCACGTATCCGTATCATAGGACTATATATCCTCATCAGCTTCCCTTTGCGTGTATAGATTGCATAATACTGAATCAAACCATTCGTTAAGGTGTAATCAGTAGGCATTCGAAACTTATGGGAAGAGACTAGTTGGAAGACAAATGGAAATTTGGACTCAACTTCTGAAACAAGTGATTTTGTCAGTGGAAATGGTGCATGGGCCAACTTAAAACGTTTTTCATGTTTAAAGCAGGCATTTAAAAGTGCATCTGTATTTCTCCAGGCGCTATCATAGGCAGTTTCATCTGATCCAACCGTACCTCTGTGGACTTTAAAGTCGCTTGGATTTACATAGATCAAGCCATCTTCTGTGAAAAAGTCTTCTACTTCAACATTTGTCCCTAAAAAAACATCGTCGTTAAAATAGATGAATTTTTCTGAAAGATTTGGAATTCGATGTAAGTTCGCTTCAATTGCTTGCGAGTTAAAGGTTGGAAGATCTGCCTTATTAAGGAAAATTTCTTGATGATCAACGATTGTGATCTTTGGATTATCTCGTAACCATGAAGGGCATTGGCCAAAGGTGACAATAAAGATGTGATTGATGAAGGGCGCGAATTGATATAAAGAACGTAAAGAATACTTCAGTTCATCGCGGTTTCGAAAACGATTTCTTGTATTGGCATCGGTATTCCTAATAAAGGGATGGTATTCCTGATAGTACCTGTTGCGGATCTCTTGCCAATTCTTATCAGATCCTTCCACCCATGTATAGACGACATCTATAAGCTCTTGCCCGAAAAGACTGCCTTTGCTAGAGTGCAAAAACAATATCGCTAAAAGGGTTATTCTTAGAAAAATCCATTTTTTATACTGCAGCTGCATAGAGTATATCCTTTGAATTTTTAATTCGGTTACGTAAACTATCAAAAAACTCAAACAAATTCAAGTTTTTATGACGATAGATGTAAATCACCTAAAGCGGATTGTTGTGCGCATGCCTAACTGGCTTGGTGATGCCGTGATGGCAACGCCCGTGCTACAAGATCTTAAAACCCATTTTCCCAAAGCACATATTGCAGTGCTTGCCTCAGACCCGATTGCAAACTTACTTTCTCAAAATCCTGCGATCAGTGAATTTCTCACTTTTTCAAGAAACTCTAAAGTAAAAAAGCAAGAAGCAAGACGAATAACTACTGAGTTGAGTAAAAAAGAATTCGACTTGGGACTACTCCTTACAGGCTCTTTTTCTTCTGCCTGGCAGTTTTATAAAGCAGGCATTCCGCTTCGTTTAGGCTTTAAAAATCATTTCCGCGCGCCTCTTTTAACGCATGCTCTACCGCTTCCAGAAAACTGGGAAACAGAACACCTTGTCACAAGCTATAAGCTACTACTTGGCCCTTTACACATAGCGGTCAGTAACACTAAACCTAATCTCTATGTAAGCGATCAGGAAAAAAAGCGCGCTCTTGAGATCCTGAAAGAACATAACATCTCAAAAGATGAGCTCCTGATTGGCATCAATCCTGGCGCTGCCTATGGTTCAGCAAAATGTTGGCTTCCAGAGCGCTTTAAAAAGGTAACTGCTGAACTTTTACGAGATCCTAAAAAGCGCATTATTTATTTTGGCGATGCAACTACAAAGCCCCTTGTCGATGATATCTGTAAAGATTTTACGCATTCAGTGACAAACCTTGCTGCAAAAACTAACTTACGTGAGCTGATTGCTCTCATCTCTAAATGTAACTGTTTCCTCACAAATGACAGCGGTCCGATGCATGTGGCCAGCGCCGTCAATGCTCCACTCGTAGCGATTTTCGGCTCGACAAATGAAATAAAAACAGGTCCATATGCCGGTGGACAAGTTATTCATAAGCACGTGCCTTGCAGCCCTTGTTACCTTAGAAAATGCCCCATTGACTTTCGCTGCATGACATCGATTACGGTTAATGAGGTCTTAGATGCCATCCACAAATGTGTCTGAAAATATCTCGTTAGGAAAAAAGTTACTCGCTCAGGGAAAAATTGGTGCTGTGGTGTTAGCCGGAGGCCAAGGCACGCGCCTTGGCATGGATAAACCAAAAGGCTGCTACCCTCTCTCGCCTCTCATGAAAAAAAGCCTTTTTCAAAGACTTATAGAACGCACTATTGCTGCCTCAAAAGCTTATAAAACAGCTCTTCAGATAGCCTTTATGACCTCTGAAGAAAATCATGCTGCAACAATCGATTTTTTCAAGGAACATGCTTATTTTGGAATAGCTGAAGAGCGTGTTTCATTTTTTCAACAAGGCGCCCTCCCCCTCCAAGATGAAAGTGGAGCGCCTTTACTTAACGCTCAAGGACAAAAAGTCACTGCTGCGGATGGCAACGGCTCTTTTTT
>JAHFTM010000056.1 GCA_023269335.1 Chlamydiia bacterium | reverse complement strand
CTGTATCTTTACCAAAAGTATGGAGTAGAGCTTGAGATAGGTGGAAGTGATCAGTGGGGCAACATTACAAGCGGTTGCGAGCTTGTGAGAAAAGTGAGTGGTTCTCAAGTGCATGGAATGACATTTCCTTTGCTTGTAAGGGCTGATGGCACAAAATTTGGGAAATCAGAAAAGGGTGCCATTTGGCTTTCAAGTGAAAAATTAGCTCCTTATGAGTTTTATCAATACCTTTTCCGTACCGATGATCGGGATGTGATTCGTCTTTTGAAAATGTTGACCTTTATCGATATGAAAGAAATTCAGAGACTCGAGCAGTCGATGAAAGAGGCTGACTATGTTCCAAATTCTGTGCAGAAAGTGCTGGCAAAAGAGGTGACGGAGCTTGTGCATGGAGAAACGGGTCTCTTAAAAGCGTTGAAGGCTACAGAGAAAGTGCTGCCAGGAAAAGCAGCTGAGGTGTCAGCCGCAGAACTTCGCGAGCTGATGAAGGATGTTCTAAGCAAAAAATTGCCAAAGGCAGATGTTGTCATGCGAAAGCTTGTTGATGTAGTTGCACAGGTAGGTTTTTTGACAAGTAAAGGTGAGGTGCGAAGGTTGATTCAAAATGGGGGCCTTTATCTCAATAATCAAAAAATTGAAGATAGTGACTACCATATTTTGGATCGAGACCTGATTGAAGGGCAGTTTTTACTTTTTGCACTGGGGAAAAAAAATAAAGCAATTATTGAAGTAGAATAGGTAATTTAATTGAAAGCTGCTTCACGGTATATTGTGAAAGATAAAGTAATGGTGAAGCTGCTTGAATATGTTAAAAGCGCTTGATTGAAAATAAGGGACATATGACAATGCGTGCTGTCAAATAAACCATGCAAAAGGAGTACTCGAACTATGGATAGGGCGACCAAGAAACGCACAGTGACAAAAAAACAGCTGATTCACACGATTTCTCAGGACAAAGGAATACACCCAAATGATGTACGGCATGTTATTCAAGCATTCTTGGACAAAATGACTGAATGTTTATCCGATGGAGATAGACTAGAGTTTCGAGATTTTGGTGTTTTTGAAGTTGTGCATCGCAAACAAAAAATTGGCCGTAATCCAAAGAACGCAGCGGTGCCGATTGTTATCCCAGCAAGATCTGCAGTGAAGTTCACTCCTGGCAAAAAGATGCGTTTTTCTATTGAAGGCGAACTTGAAGAGCTGATCGCTCAAGAAGTGTAAACATTTGGCAAAAGTTGTAGTATCAGTAGGAGCCTCGGCTGCCACTTTTGCTGGTGTATTTTTTATTTCTCTTTTCCCTCAGTCCTGGTATACTTAAAACAAAATATTTTATTGATTAGAAGGGGCGGTATGACCTTGCAACGAATTTTTTTTGTTGTCACAATTATTCTTTTTGGTGCGATAGGAGTGGGTGCTTTTGTTAAAAGGCAGAAGAAAGAGATTCAAGCTGAATCTTTAGCGCAGACTATTGCCAAAACAAATCAAGGACAAGTAAAAGTTTTTGAGGGCGAACCTATTGAGGTGGATCTTAAAAAACTAAGTACTTCAAAACATGCGCTTCCTTCAGCCTCAACTTTTACGGGCTCACAAAATCAGAACAGTAGCTCCCAAGCAGCTCCTTTGTCTAAGGTTATAACATCTGCGACTTCAACTACGACTGATTTACTTCCTGACGTTGATCGAATCGAGCTTCTTTTTCAGAAAAATTCACCTCTTCCTATATGTGAGACGATACGCTACAAAGCGCGAGTACCATGGAAGTTTGGTAAGCCGGCTTGGCTTGTAGACTATGCTACGCACTACAACACATCAGTCGATTTTATAGCCCGCTCAATCAATGGGCGCCCTGATTATACAACGAAAACGATCAACGATGGACAGGAGTTCACTGTACTAAGAAACGACAAGGAATTTTATTTTCTTTTGGTCATTGATCTTCCACGCTGTAAAATGTGGTTTTACTATGTTGATCCAGAAGAGCAGGAGCGCTATTTATTGAAGACTTATCGCGTGGGCTTAGGGCGCTTAGACACTGAGCGATCATCTGGCAGTCTAACGCCGCTTGGCCATTACAAGCTTGGTAGTCGTGTGGCAGTTTTTAAGCCGAAAATGATGGGGATGCATAAAAATAAACGTGTAGAGTTGATGCGTGTTTTTGGTACACGTTGGATACCCTTTGAAAGTGAAGTTGAGGGCTGTACAGAGCCTGCCAAGGGCTATGGCATGCATGGCACACCCTATGATGAAGAGCAGGGAACTCTTGTGCGTAATGATAAAAGCATTGGCAGATATGAAAGCGATGGCTGTTGCCGTTTGAGCTCGCAAGATATTGAAGAGCTTTTTGCTGTAATTTCAACACGTGAGTCTTACGTGCTTATCGTGAATGATTTTATGCAAGCAAAGCTGCCGTTTAAAGAAAAGTAGAGGGGAAGATGGCTTTAGAAAATAATCAAAATTTTTATCTACCACATGAAAAGCAGATCTACGATTATCTGAAAACAATTGAGCATCTCAAAAAGCAAAATCAGGATAGTCCACTTTTTACAGCTGAGATTAAAAAACTTGAGCAAAAACTGGATAAATTAAAAGTTAAAGTATATAGCGAGCTTTCGCCTTGGGAGCGGGTGCTGATCTCACGTCACCCTGAGCGACCTCATACGGTTGATTACCTTAAAAACATTAATGAAAATTTTGTCGAGCTTGCCGGTGATAGAACTTATGGTGATGATCGCTCTTTGATTGGTGGCTTTGCTACGATTGGCGGAGTTAAATGTATGGTCATAGGGCAAGAAAAGGGACGTGATACAGAAAGCCGTGTGGCCCATAATTTTGGTATGTTGAATCCAGAAGGCTTTAGAAAAGCAATGCGTCTGATGAAACTTGCTGAAAAGTTTAGCCTGCCGGTTGTTTCGTTTCTAGATACACCAGGCGCCCACCCAGGTCTTGAGGCCGAAGAGCGTGGTCAAGGCTGGGCGATTGCTGAAAACTTACGTGATATGTCTCAAATAAAAAGCCCGATCATTGTAGTGATTATCGGTGAAGGTTGTTCAGGCGGTGCTTTAGGCATAGGTGTAGGTGATGTAATCGGGATGCTGGAACATGCCTATTATTCTGTGATTAGTCCTGAAGGTTGTGCCTCTATTCTTTGGAAGGATTCAGCCAAAAAACAGCAGGCAGCGAGTGCTTTAAAACTAAACTCTGAAAACTTACTGGAACTCGGTCTTATTGATGACATTATTCGCGAGCCACTCGGCGGCGCTCATCATAACCCACAGATGACCTATAAAGAGGTCAAACAATTCATTATCGACAAACACACACTGCTTAAAATGCTGCCAGTGAATTTATTACTTGAGCAGCGCTATGCAAAGTTTCGCAAGATGGGCAGTTATGCCGGTTAGAAACAACCAGCAATGAAGTCATCCTGAAGAGTCTCTTTAACTATCGGATTACAAGTATGCGATAGTCGTTTATTTAAAATTTTAAATTGATATAAAATTGCTGAGTATCTTATGAGAAGCTTAGAGCATTGCGTCTGATCTCTCGAAGAAAAAAGGAAGCTTTTTATGACTTTAGGAAATGAAAAAGAAGAAAATGAAAAGCAAAAGCTAAAAAATGCGAATGATGAGCTTGAGCGAATAGCCGAGCAGCTTGCAGATCTTGCAATGCAAGATGCCTCTCACAATGAGCGGCAACTACTACCGCAAAATGTAGAAAAAGATCGTGCCAAATTAGAATTTATCAAAACACTACAACGTTCTCAACAGACACTCAACCATGGCTTTCAGGAGCTGTTTAAAGCTTTGTCTGAGCTTGCAAAAAGTGATGAAACTATCTTTACGAGTCAGTTAGGCAAAGACCTTGGAGAAATCGTTCAATTTTGCGCCTCAATCGACGATGAAGATGTTTTAGGCAAGTATGCTGACGCTATACTTGAAGACAAAACACTGCAAGAGCTTTGTGCAATCAGTCATGAAACAATGAGCCATTTTTATAAGGCTGCAGCTCATCTGTATACACAACAGCAGTATGAACAAGCGCTAGCAGTTTTTTCTGTGCTGATTTTGCTAAATCCAAAGCAACCACTTTTTTGGCTAGGCAGTGGTAACTCTGCTTATTTTCTGAATCAGTATCCCGTAGCTTTACAAGCCTATACTATGTGTGCAATTACGAATCCTTTTGAGCTTCGCTGTCATTTGTATTCAAGTCGCTGTCATGAGGCTTTAGGTCATGTTGACCAGGCTATCAACGCACTGGATTTGGGTTTAATTGCCATTATTGACTTGCCTGTGGATGCTGCAATAAGAGACGAACTTGATAAGGAAAGAGAGCGCCTGGTACAGAAACTTAATCGGTAAAAAGTAAGTAGAAGGAGTAGTTTATGGATCCAAAAGTCAACTCATACGGGCAAGGTGGTATTTCACCACAGCAGCCAAACTCAATTGAAAAGAGAATACAAGTCAAACAGTTGATGGAGCCGGCTGCCAGCTTGCCTGAGCTTACTGACCCATTGGTTTCCGAGCTGGCAAAGGATACTTTGTCACCTCTTACGAGGATGATCGAACACTCTACAGTCTTGAATGACACGTTACAAACTGTAATCGAATTTGGCGCTGCAAACCCGATAAGCGCTTTATGGATGTTGACAGCAGATCATAATCTACAGCTACCCCTAGGTGGCGATTTAGCAATAGCAAAAGTTATTTTACCACACGTTGCAGACCTATTGAAAAAGCATATGTAGCGAGAACGTATAGTTTGTGGATTACTTTTTCGCAAGGTTTGGTTGTGGGCCTGTAGGCCAGCTATGTGCTTGCCTGATATGGTCTGCTATTAGTTTAGTCAGCGCTTGTTTTATTTTCTGTTGTTGTTCTGTAGCTACCACAAGCGTCGCCTGAACTTTATTTAGCTGTGTTCGCAAATCCTGTATTTTTTTTACAATACCTGCTACTCTGTCATTTATACGAGTATCACGCGCAATATTGTTGCGTCTGTCTTGTTCTAAGAACTCATCTGTTTGCTCAGATTCCGGTGTAGTCTCGAGCAATGCTCTTCTTGCGTCAGCTGTATTTTGATCTAAAATTTTGTTTGCTCTAAGTTGCGCTTCAAGACCCAATTTCTCTTTTTTCAATGCGTCCATTTTATCTAGTAAATGCGTTGTCTCTTCTTGTGCATATTTTATTATAGATTCGTGATCATCAGGCAGCGACGCAGGTGGAGTAGCAACAGCTGCTGTTGCTGCGAGCGCTCTATAGTCACTTGTGGGCAATGTTGAAGAGGAAGAAGAGCTAGCTATTACTGCTGGATTAGTAGAGCCGGTGGATGAAGTGCTATCTTGAATTGGTCTGACGGGTAGAATCACTTTGGTTGTTGTTGGCGCCACGGCAGCTGTAGCCGGGGCAGCAGGCAGAAGCATTACCCATGCTGGCGAAGAGCTGGAAGAAGATGAAGCTGCAGCTGATGTAGCGGAAGATGTAGAAGACATGTGAGGCTCCTTGTTTTTTGGATGAGTAGTAGAGTTGGTTTTGTTAGGTCTTTTATAATTGCTTTTTCTCAGTTTTTCGTGTCTCATTTTTTTGCACTGCTCTTTTGCATGCGACCGTTCGTTTTCTAGCCTTTGTTTTACTTTTTCGCAAGCTGGGAGTTCTAGAGCAATATCATTGAGTATCCCTGGTATTTTCGAGCTATCCGAGATACTTCTTACGTCTATTTTCATCCAGTTGTACAAGTCTATTTGTTTCTCTATACGCAGGATTTCTTTGTTAAGACGTTCGATTTCATTTTCAAGATTTCTCACAATAGAATCGTAGTCAAGAATAGGACGGAAGAAGCGCATAGCTGTTGAAGGAGAGAGAGTAGAGCTACTAGAGGGTGTTGAGTGGCTAGCTGTAGAAAAAAGTGGTAGTGCATTATGAGGCAGAGGGACCCCTCTAGCTCCATTATGAAATCTAAATTCTGGAGGTAAAGGTGGGGGAGAAGCGGAAGGGGAGAAAGAACGAGGGAGGGGGAGGGGGAGCATAGCAGGTGACGAAGGCGCAACTACATAAGTTGCCGCTATTGGATTGGTAGCAGCGCCTATTGATGAGCAGCTATTTCCTGCTGGTCCTACTGGTCCTGCTGCTTGAGAAGAAGCTTGGGGTATGGAAGGGGCTGTAAGTCGTATTGTTAATGCTGCTGAATGTGATCCACTTGCATGAGGGTGTTTTCTAAAATGATGTCCACTTGAGGAGGTGGAAGATTGCACCGTCCTACCACTAGTCACTACTAGCTTGTGATTTGAGAAAAAAACTTTTCGTTTTAGTGGGAAGGCTTGTAAGATATCTGTTCCAGCAGCTGTTTTAACAGCAGCAGCGGCAAAAGAGGTAAAAAGTGTCGTGGTAAAATTATGGCGAGAACTTTTTGGAGTAGTGGCAGCCGCAGATGCTGCAGCACTACTAGAAGTGGGTATACCCAACTTGGTAGTGACTGTTCCAGCAGTTTCTCTCGCGTGATTTCGTGCAGGAGGCAGTGCCATGAGGTCTTCCTTTGTCGTTTGTGATGAGTAATCTACAGCTTATACGATCTCAAATACGGTTGTCAGGACGTTTTATTTTGCTTGCCCGGAAATTGACCAGAGGATACAGTACGCATGTATCTTTCTAATTCAGCCATTTTCTCTCTTCGCTCTTTTTCATGCCTTTTTTCTGGAGATAGTCTAGCAGTAGTGAGTGCATTTTTCAGTTCAAGTAACTGGTCTTTCAAATCCTTCAGATCTTGTTCAATAAGTCTTACTGATTCTTCTAGAAAAGTTTTATGTATAGAATTATCCTTAATTGATTGGAGGATTGTGTCTTCTGTTTGCTTTTTACTAAGCTCTAATTTCAGCCGTTCATATTGTTCTTGGTAATGTTCTAGAGGCAGAGGTAAGTCATCGATTTGACTACTACTATTTTTTGGACGATGTCGCTGATTTTGAGGGGTAGTACTGGATGGTTTAGCAGCTACGGCTGCTGCAGTAGTTGTCAGAACTCGTGGAGCTGCTGCAGATGAGGAAGATGATGATGACGATGACGATGAGCTCGTAGTTAATGCCGGCATAGCAGCAACAGCCGCTGCGGAGCTAATTACAGGTGGTGCTGAAGCGCTCTTTAACTGCTGAATTTTTTTCAGCGCTAGTTGCATCATAGCTTTCAAAGAGGTGATTTCGGTTAGCTCAGCGTTTAAAACTATTATGTTATTTTTATGTTTTGCTAGGAACGTTAGGTATAAAACCCTCTTTTCGAATAATTTGTGATGATCTTGCAGTACACGCTTAATTTCTGCTTGTGCACGTTCTGCAATATAAATGTGGTTGTTTGCATGTTTCTGAAGGAACGAACTTTTGTAAGGAGGCTGAGCGCTAGTAGCTGCTTTAGGGCTTAATAGTGGTAGACGTGGAGCTATGCTCGCTGCAGCTGCTGCCGCGGCAGAAGAGTAAGCGCTATTAGCCATAACTGTTCCATGTAAGGGTGTTGAAGCTGGCGTTAACGGAGCTATCCGTGTAGCAGTAGGCGATGATGCAGTGGCAGATGTTGCTGAGCTCGTGAAGGGAGGAGCTGGAAAAGCGAATGTTGTTGTTGCTGTCGTTAACGCTGCTGAAATTGTAGAAGCCGTAACTGCTGATACAGCAGGTGTTGATGCAGTAGCAGCTGTTGCTGAAGTGGTGGATGCAGCAGCTAGAAGCGTGAATTTTGTTATTGCTGTAGTTCCTGTGATAAGTGAGCCAGGGGCAGCCGTTGCTGGTGCTGAAGGGCTATTAGGGGGAACGGAAGGTGGAGAAAGTGGTACAGTAAATAATTGAATATCAGCTGCTAAAGGGCTAAACTGTCCTGTTGATGTCGTAGTCGTACTGTCATTATCAGCGTCAGGATCAATATCTGTTATGGTGGTGTCTACATTCAGAGTTGGAGCCGCAGCACTGCTTGTTTGAATTGCAGAACTTATTGCAGGCGATGAAGCAACAGTAAAGGCCGTTGCTGCCGCAGCTGATGCTTCCGATGTAACAGCATCTTGAATAGTTATTTGACCAATAAGTGATTCAAGCTCGTCTATATTTATTTCTGCATCTTCCCTTGCAGTAGAGGTTGCAGCTGATGCAGAAGATGAAGCTGAAGTAGATGTTGTCACACTAGTCATCGATAAAACTGAGCTGGCAGTCGTGGCTATGAGTCCCAAATTTAGAAGCGGTACTGCTGCTCTTGCTGCAGCTGATGAAGAAGTAGCAGAGGAAGATGAAGTGGTGGAGGTAGAGACTGATGAGGTAGCGATTGAGCCTGAGCTGGCTGTAGCACTCACGGCGTGTCGGAGTTTGAAAGCTAAAGAGGATGAGGTTGACGAGGCGGCAGATGAGGCTGCCAGGCTAGCTTGTGCTGCTGAATGGGCAGCGGCAGCACTTAAACCAGGGCGTGGAGCTGCTAGAGATTTTGCCCTGGCATGCCTGGTGTCAAGAGCTGCTTTTCTCGCAGTACGACTTCGTGAACGGCCCGGACGATTGCTACTATTTTGATTTGTTCCAGAAGCTTGAGCAGATGAAAAGGATGCCTTTGCAGCACGTGAAGAGGGCGTCATGAGTAACTCCTTTTTTTTGAGACAAAAAGCATAATTGCATCTGCTGAGTTTTGTCTTCAAGAAAAAGTTGTTTCTGAAATAAGAAAATAATTGAGAGTGAGCACAGAGCGTGGCGGCTAGGCGCCGCCAACGCATACATGAAAATTAGTTTTTACTTGGATTACGCTTGCGTTCATTCTCAGTCAGAAAACGTTTACGCATGCGAATGATTGCTGGTGTGACTTCAATGAGCTCATCATCTTGGATGTAGTCGATCGCTTGTTCAAGTGTGAACTTACGCGCCGGAGTAAGAATGATATTTTCATCCGCACCGGAGGCTCGTACGTTAGTAAGCTGTTTAGCTTTTGTGACATTGACTATAAGATCGTTATCACGGCTATTTTCACCAACTACCATACCTTCATA
>JAHFTM010000055.1 GCA_023269335.1 Chlamydiia bacterium | reverse complement strand
TGTACAGTATGTTTTTCAACGCCGTTGGCTTCAAGAAACGCCTTGCAAGGAGTGTCGTGGCGGAAAACGAGATGCACAGGACCATCGGTTAGTTTTTTAAGTGCTGCCAGCCCCACTTGAAACTCACGCTCTTTGCCCAAAACTTGAAGTTCTGCGGAGGGTAAAAATGGAGCAGATTCAACGGCTTTTACAAAAATCGAGCGAGGAGGCTTTGCAGGGTTTGCAAGTAAATTGAAGGGACGAGAGCGGATATGTGCAAAAAGACCGCCTGCTAGAAGTTCCTTGATGAGGGCGTCTTTTGAGAGGCTGCCAACTTTTGCTGGGTTTTCAGCGAGAGGATTTTTTTCAATGTACTCTTCATGTTCAGCTACAGTAATGACGATAGCAAGCAGTTTTCTTTTTTCACCCCGACGCACATCAAAAACTACACCTGCAGCAGGGGACGCGAACATACGACCAGGCACATCTTTATCTTCGCAGAGAGGCTGCCCTATTTTAACCATATCACCTGCTTTGACGAGCGGGCGAAGTTTGACATTTTCAAAGGAGGTAAAATCATAGGCAATCTGTTTTGGCTTTTCAAGTATGCCAATGTCAGTGTGTTCACCACTAGTTTCAGGCCCTGCTTCAATAGGTATATCTAATCCGCGTTTCACTTTGATATGAGCCATCGTTTTTCCTTGAGAAACTTTTTTTTCACGATTTTAATTCAGGTTAAAAAAAAAGAGAAGACTAATGTGTAGAGAGCCAGCGCCTTCTTGAGAGCAGACCGCTTTTTGCTTTTTTTAACTTTTCCTTTTCGGACTCTTCAGGGATGTCTGTTCCAACTTCTTTTGTTTCAGATCCACCAGGAGCTAGTTTTGCGAGCTTTTCATTCAGCATTTTTTTAGTCTTTTGGATTTCTTCCCAATCTTTAGCAGGAAAATGAGCGGGATTTTCTGTATACGTTTTCATTTGACGTGGGCTTATTTTTGCACTTTCAAAGGCTTGTTCAATTTTATTTTTAATCTCCTCATGCATCTTTTTCATGCGAGTAAAAACACTTTGGCGCTCTTCAGGAGATGCCTTTGGGGAGATGACTTGGGCAGAAGAAGGTATGACTGTGTCAGCAAGTCCCTCCTCTTTTTTTACAGGCTCCCGTTCTTTTTTCTTTTGCAATTTTTTTGCAAGATCAAAAAGGGAGCTAGACTCTGCATCTTTTGACATAAGAATTCCCTAACCTTGGCTTCTCTTTTTATTATACTACTATAAAATTTTTTTACACAGATCTTAATGCTGTTCATTGATATTAATCATGACTACGAGTACACTCTCTTCACGCCATGTGTGAGTTTTTACGCTACCAGTCCTTCGGACTGAGGGTTTACACATGTCGCTTTCTTCGGTTTAGAAGAGTTTCTTAAAACGTTATGGGGTGACAATGGCCTATCTTGAAGAGTTTCGTGTACAATTAAACTCTCGCAACTACACAAAGCTGATGACACTTTGGCAAGAATACTGCGCAGGTGATATGGCAGATGGCGAAGAAATCATCGCAATCCTTAAGTTGATCAAAGACTCCGATTGCGCTCAACAATTTGGCCAGTATGTAGAAGCAATTATTCCACTTGTTACTCTTATTAAAAACAAAGATGAATTGCAAGAATCTTATAGACTTATTTTCGATATAGAAACTTTAAATACCCCCGCGCTTTATGATTTGGCATTTAACTTTTTAAAAGATCACTACGGACAAAGTTCCCTTTTTAATGAAAAATTGCGCCTCATTGGTCTTCGAGGAGCGGCTGGCGATAATTTTCAAGGCGCTCTCTCTAATTTTCTTCTTCTCAACCATATGCAAAAAGGCAATTTTGTTCTTCACACAGCTGGCTGGGGTGTGGGCGAAATCATGGACCTCTCTTTTTTGCGCGAGCAAGCTTCCATAGAATTTGAAAATCTACGCGGCGGAAAAAAAGATATCTCCTTCAAAAACGGATTTAAAACACTTATTCCGCTGGCCAAAACACATTTTCTGGCTCGCCGTTTTGCAGAACCCGATCTTTTAGAAAAGGATCTTAAAGAAAACCCAGTTGCCCAAATTACCGCTTTCCTCTCTGACATGGGGCCAAAAACTGCTCAAGAGATCAAAGATGAAATAGCAGGAATTGTGATTCCTGAAGAGGAATACTCAAAATGGTGGCAGCAGGCTCGAGCAAAGATGAAAAAAGAGCCCCTTATTGAAACGCCTGCTCTTGCAAAAGAGACGTTTCGCTTACGTAAAGGACACGCTTCTTGGGAAGAGCGGCTTGAAAAGGCATTTCTTGGAAAAAACTCATTTGAAGCTATCCTCACTGCAAGTCACAACGTTATTCGTGATTTTCCCGAGCTTTTAAAAAATAGTGAAGCAAAACAGCGCCTCATTGAAAAAGTACAGGGACTTCTGCTCAAAGAAAAATTATCTGAAGCTGAGCATTTGCAGGTACTTTTATTCTTAGAAAACACGCTGAATATTGAACTTGAAGCAAGCTCCTTGAAAAAATTTGTTATTCAACTTCGCAAAGTGGATGAAGTGCTGAAAGCCATTGAAATTGTGAACTTAAAAAAGAGACTTTGCTCTGCTATACGTGAATATCGCCAAGACTGGGCCGAGATCTTTTTACAGCTTCTTTTTACTTGTGAACAGAACCAGCTGAGAGATCTTCTTTTAAAAGATCTACTTAACTCGTCTCATACAGAGCTTTTAAAAGCCCGTATCAAAGAGCTTATGGATCATCCTAGAAAGCATCCAGAAGCACTTTGGTGGTATTTCCAGAAAGTTGTAAATGATGAAGCTCCATTCTTCCAAGATCAAGAGCACAAATATCAGTTTTTTGAAGCACTCCTCATTCTTTTGAGTGCCTTAGATTTAAAATCCGAACATCGTGATTTTTCAAAGAAAATTTACAATTATCTTACAGGAAGTCGTTTTCAAGCAGTTCGTGATATATTGAAAAATAGCACACAAGATTTTGCTCGTGAATTCTTGCTTTTAACTTCAAAATGTCAAAGTTTTACCGATCACGACAAAAAAATCCTGCATTCACTAGTTGAAGTAGTGCATACAAGTCTAGCTAAAGAGAAAAAGCTGGACTCATTGGACCTCAACACGATTTGGACAACTCAAGAGGGGTTCAGTCAGATCCAAGAGCGTATCAAGCACATAGGCACTGTGGAAATTATTGATGTGGCAAAAGAAATTGAAGCAGCAAGAGCGCATGGCGACCTTCGTGAAAATTCTGAATATAAATTTGCTTTGGAGCGTAGAAATCGCCTCCAGGGCGAGCTTAAAATGCTTTCAGATCAATTTCATAAAGCCCGAATTATCACTAAAGAGGATATCTCAACTAAATCTATCGGCATAGGTACTAAAGTAGAGCTTATGGGACCTAAAGGTGAGAAGATTTGTTATACGATTTTAGGACCTTGGGATGCAAACCCTGACAATTTTATTCTCTCCTTTCAGTCAAAGTTTGCGCAAGCCATGTGGGGCAAAAAATTGGGAGAAAAGTTTGCTTTTAAAGGCGATGAGTTTAAGATCCTGGCTACAAAGAGTTACTTAGAGGGCTAATGGAATTAGTGATCGCATCGAATAACAGCCATAAAGTGCGCGAGCTCAGGTGCGCCTTAGGTGAGCTTGCACCATTTATCCAGGTGCTTTCGCTTTATGATTTCCCCTCATATAAACCGCAGCTCTTGCATACAGAAGCTCCAGGTGATTCATTTGAAGAAAATGCAAAGCAAAAAGCTCAAGCAGTAGCAGTAGCGCTTAATAAAGTCACACTTGCCGATGATTCTGGAATTATAGTACCAGCGCTTGCTAAAGTGGGCGCAAAGTTCACGAGACGCTATGAGCATACAGATCAGTCTGCAACCAAGCAGACAAGAGCGCTATTAGAAGAGATGAAGTCGTTTAAAGATCTTGAGCGTCAAGCCTATCTTGAGTGCTGTCTAGCTATCGCCACGCCGCAAGGCATTCTATACAAGGCTACAAGTAGGACAGAGGGTGTTTTAGCTGAAGAAGAGCGTGGTAAAATCACCTTTGAGTTTGATACTCTCTTTATTAAACATGACTATAGTAAAACATTGGGGGAGTTAGCTCCATCTGTCCGAGATCGCATCTCTCATAGAAGAAAAGCGCTTGAAAAACTTGTTGGAGTACTTTCCCTTCTCCAAGCACATCAGTAGAAAATGCATTACTACATTGACGGCTACAATCTTTTATTTCGTTCTGCCTGGCAGATTGAGCATAAAAGCTTAGAAGAGCTACGTCATAAGCTTATTGTTGAGCTTGATAAAGAGGCCTGTCTTCTGCATCTCCAGATGACAATTGTCTTTGACGCACCCTTGCAAAGCGATGAGTCAAAAAGAGGTCATTTCCGCTCACTTGAAATTATTTTTACATCTTTTAAAGAGACTGCAGATGACTATTTAATTCACACTTTCCGTCAACTTACGAACCCAAAAAAGGCACTTCTCATAACCTCTGACCGCGACTTGCAGCACAGAGCAAAATGTTTGGGAGTACAGAGTAAGTCAGTTGAAGAGTTTCTCAGTATGTTGCGAAAAAAATGTCATAAAAAGAAGTTTGAAAAGCCCCAGCCTGCACCTATAAAAATGAGCGGGCCAAAAAAAGAAGAGAGAAAGCTTCAAGTACCCAAAAGGGCAGCTATTAGTATGTTGAAAAGAAAGAAGATGAGTAAAGAGGAACAGGAGCTTCCGGAACTTACAGATCTTGGCAGATGGGAAAAGCTTTTCAAGGATAGGCAGGAACAAGACAAACAATAATGAACACTTTATAGATCATCCTGCCGCTGAAAGCGATCCTGCTCATCTTGTTATTTCTTAATTCAGAGTATAAAAAACAGGATATACAAGATCACCTTCGGTGGCAGGATAAAGAAATAGTGTGTGCATCATCCTGCCGCTGAAAGCGATCCTGCTCATCTTGTTATTTCTTAATTCAGAGTATAAAAAACAGGATATACAAGATCACCTTCGGTGGCAGGATAAAGAAATAGTGTGTGCATCATCCTGCCGCTGAAAGCGATTTATTTTTTAATTCAGTTTTTGGCAGCTTGTAGTTCACGTGAGACAGGCGGGGTCTCTTTTTGCTCCATCTGTGACAGTTTGTACTGCAAGGCGCAAAAGTCTTTCCTCAGACAGTCTAGTTGCTGCTGCATGGTTTTCATCTGATCATTTGTTGTGTTTTGCCATGTACTGCCCCAGTAGTGGGTCGCAAGTGTCTCTGGATAGACCTTAGAAAAAGCCCTAGGCTTTTTGAGATGAATGTTTTCTAGGAAATCATAAATTTTCTCACGAAAGCCGCGAACAGGAGATCTTCTCTTTGAAGCGCAAGCTGCGGTCAGCGGATAAAAATAGGTCGCAGGGAAGACAACGTTTGTTAAGTTGTCTTCTTGATATTTTTCAAGGAGGGCGAAAGTAAAAGGAAAGTAGGTGTGGTTAATGACCTTTTCTACAGGCGAGGAATAATTCTCATTCACAAGATTCCAACGATTACGAATGTGCTCTTTCCAACGTTTGAAAATAGGGTGGTTTGGCCTTGCTGCCATAATTGAAATTCCCGCCCAAACGCGGTTATTGGTCGTTGCAATTTGATGTGGATATTCTATGCCAATGTAAAAGTCATACTTATGGTGCAGCTCATCAAGTAAATGGTTGCACTCCATGTCGCAATCAAAATAGACGCCACCAAATTTTTCCAAAAGCTCACTACGTAAAATATCTGATTTTTCTGCGTAGTTTGGCGATGCATCGATGAGATCTCGCAAGTCAAGCTCCAAATCATCTAAAGAAGCATCTGTCCATAGATGATATTCCCAATCCGGGTGCAGTGCTTTCCACTTTTCACGAAAGGCAGCAAAATAAGGTGGGGGTGATTTAGGGCCTAGCCAGATTTGGTGAATAATTTTTGGAATTTTTGGAGCTGGACTAAAAGCTACTTTTGAAGGGAGATTTTTTTCATAGAGGGCTTTGAAAACCTTATAACGAGTAATGTCATCCTGATTTGTGAATATGAATTCATATTCGTTTGTCCCTTTACCCATTGAGGCATCAAAATCAACTTCGATAATTGCTCTGTTGGCTTGATTTTTTTCATTTGTAGTAGAATTCTGCGAGCAGCCCGCAAAAAGGAAGAATGCTGCACAAATAACCAGAGGGAGAAAGAGAAACTGTTGGTTTTTCATAAGTGAGGTTCCATCAATTTTGTTGTATTGCTAAAAGGATACCATAACATACATTTCAAGTGGAAAAAATTTCAAATTTTTCCACCCTTAACAAAAGCCTCTTTTGTGCTCTCTTGTCGTAATCGCTGTAGTTCCTCTTGCAGTATCTTTACATCGTAAGTCAGCTCTTGTTGCTTTTCTAAGAGGTCTTGATAAAGCTCCTTAAAATGCTCCTCATTCGTTTTTAAAAGAGTTCCTCCCCAGTAATAGATAGCTAGGGTTTCAGGTTTTGTTTTAGTAAATGGGATGGACTTTTTGATATGTAAAAATTCAAAAAGTGATTGAAGACAACTTTTGACAAGGCTTGCTCGTCTCTTCATCCATAGCGCAAGCTCTTGTGAGCTAATAGGATAAAAGTAGCTTGCCGGAAAAACGATATTCATTTCGAAAGGGTCAGCAAGCTTTGAGCATACAGCTTTTTCAAAAGAAGATTCGGGATGGAGACAAAGCTCCTTTTTCCACTCTTTGATGAGAGGATGAGCGGGACGTGCTGCTATAAGCGCTGAAGAAAGAATGTTCTCATTTTCTTTTTGCGGGACAAAGCAGGCCGTATAAAAATCATATTTAGCATGGAGACTGTCTAGTGGCTGTAAAAGTTCAAAATCAAGATCAACAACAATACCGCCAAATCGATCCAGAATTTCAGCACGTAAAATATCTTTTTTCAATTCATTTTTTTCATGGGTCGTTTGGCTATAAAAAAGAGTTTTAAGTTCAAAATCAAATGCAGATACGCGCTGATCGGTCCAGAAATAGTATTCCCAATCTGGATGTAACTTTTTAAAGCTTGCGGAAATGTCGTTCAGGTGACGAGGGATTTCTTTTTTGCCAAGCCAGATGTGGTGGATAATCTTTGGAATCTTAGGCTCTTTTGCAGCCTGCACTTTTGAGGGCTTGTGGGCTTTATAGATCTTTTTAAAAAGAAGTACATTTGCCTCGTCATTAATAAAATGTCTGCGATACTCGGGGTAATCTTTGCCACCCATTGCGCGGTCGAAGTCAACATCGAGTAGATTTTGGGGAAGTGGTTTTTTACCTTTAGCATTGTTCTGACTACAGCTTGTACAAACCGCAAGAAAAAAAATAAGTAGGTGCAGTGGAATTTTGAAAAAAGCGCTGCGTTTCGGATTATCCATTAGTAGAAAGGACATTTTTGCTTTCAGTAACCTCAGGTGGTATTTTACGATTTTCACTGAGCCCCTCTCGAACGCCTATTTGTCTTGGCTCATCGGGCTGCATTTTTCTTTTGCCCCAGGTGCCGCCAGCATGATTGATAGCAAAAGACTCAGGCTCGATCATTGAAAAAAGAGGGCGCTCTTGCTTAGCTAGTATTTTTTGAGCGACGCTTTTAGATGGTCTTTTCTTTTTTTTATGCTCTGTTTTATGAAAGCTGTAAATCCATCTTGGGCTGATTGGATAGGCATAAGTTGGTGGGAGCACAACACAATTGAGAGGATCCCTTGCAATTACCTCTTCGACAACATCGCCAAAAGAGGCATACGTTGCCCAGAGATTTTTTTCTTTGACAGTTACAAAAGCAAGTGATTTTCTTTGTAGCCGTAACCTCATCTCTTCTTGCCATTTTTTGATAATCGGATGGGTAGGAATGGCGCCTACAAGACCTGTGCCAATCTGAAGCACTCTATCGAAGTGAGGCTGCAAAAGGGGAGGTTCGAGCACAGTGTAAAAATCATAATGTGCATGAAAGTCATCGACTGCTTTTAAACACTCAAATTCAAAATCAACAAAAAGACCGCCAAACTTATAGAGCACGGCAGCGCGTACGAGGTCCTCCTTTTCATAGCTGTTATCAGCTATTTTGATGAGCTCTTGAATATCTTGTGGAAGCTCACTCAGACTCTCTTGAGTCCATAGGCGATACTGCCAATCAGGGTGTTTGTCTTTCCAGGAAGTTCGATAGCGTTTAAAATGTTTGGGGAGGGCAGCCTCCTTCAGCCAGACTTGATGAATGATCTTAGGAATTTTTGAAACGACATTTTCGGCGGGATTTTTTGTATTGAAGGGGTAGGATTTGGTCGCTTCTTTTCCCCATAAATGGCTACAAAGTTCATAACGCTTCTGGTCAAGTTCATGGCTTTGAAAATATTTTTTCCCGATTCTTTCTGCGCCGACCGATTCATCAAAGCCTACATAGACAAATCCTTTATGGCCAGAACTGTCACTACAAGATGAAAAGAGGAATAAGCCAGCAAAAAATAGAGAGCAAAGAGCACAAGAATAAAAATAGCGCATAACAAAACCATGTTTACAGAACATAATTGCGTCCATTTTTACCCTAAAAAGACAAAATAAGCAAGCGACATTGCAACTACAGCTTGACGTGGGTAAAAATATCAGGCAAAATTGCTTCTTTATAGTCTCTATTTTAGCACTCCATGAAAGAACTTTTTAGAACAGCTTTTGCAAAGCCTCAGTATATTTTTCTACTTACCGTCACCTTGATCACTTCTCTGCTCTTTACTTTCGCCGGGCAGCTAGAAATGTTTTCGCTAGGCGTTGTCGCAAAAAAAGGGCCCGATTTTTTTGAGCTTTTTTCACCCTTAAAAAATAATGAGCTGACAAATGATAGCTCAGTCTCTAAAAAAATGCTGGAAGAACGCTTTCAAGCCCTCGATATCAACCATGATGGAGTGGTGACACAGGCAGATACTGAAGCCTTTCTTACTGAACATAAAAAGGCTGGGCTCATCAATTCAGGAATGAACTTTGTCAATCGACTGAT
>JAHFTM010000054.1:7049-9011 GCA_023269335.1 Chlamydiia bacterium | reverse complement strand
CACACTTGGCTGGATAAGTGAGAATCCTTGCAGAAATGTTATCATGCTTAAAGAACCGCCTGGGCGTGACCGCATACTTTCTGATGATGAGTTACGACGTTTACTCAAAGCTTGCAGGGAAAGCAAAAATGAATACTTGTACTGCATTGTGTTGATGGCTCTCACAACTGGTGCACGAAAGTCAGAGATTTTGGGACTAATGTGGGAGCAGGGCATCGATTTTGAAAGCAAGCTGGCACATCTACGAATTACAAAGAATGGTAAGCCCAGGAGTTTGCCACTTGTTCCAGAAGTTATTACAGAGCTACAAAAGCTATACCAACAACGAAACCCCTTCAAGAAGCTTGTCTTTGCAAGTAAAACGACCTCAGGACGAATAGACTTTAGAAAGCCTTGGGTTGCGGCATTGAAAAGAGCTGGGATTCGTGATTTTGTTTTCCATTCTTTGAGGCACCAATTTGCCACCCTAGCATCTCGTCAAGGCGCATCCACACTTGAACTACAACTTGCCACAGGTCACTTGTCCGTTGAATCATTACAGGTCTATACGCATATGCAAGGCCAAATGGTTAGAAAGTTCAGCGACAACATAGCGAAGCGTATTTTAGGAAATAAAAGCGACGTATCGAATAATGAAGACTAATGGCCCTTTTGTCACTTATGGCGCTATATTAGCAAGCTGTATTGTATGCTAGGCCTAGCTTGCTAAAGCGAATGAGAGGTAGTTGTTGGAATGGATGGATGGGTCCAAAGACTGCCCCAAGGACAAGGCTCTGGATGTTATTACCTGCGAGTTAGTCTAGTTATCCATATCATAGTACTGATACTCGCCTGTAGAGTAATCATAGGTTTCAAGTTCCTTACCCCGTATACCTGAACCTCTTCATCGTGATAGCTACCATCACCTAAATGGTATATCTCAATATCATTTCCTGGTCAGACTAAATTTCCTTTTTCAATTTCAATAGCTTCGCCTGCTGCATAGTCATAACCATCCCAGGCTGCTATAAAGCTGGAAATTTGAAAGGTATAGCTAAAGCATAATAATAAGAATAATTTTTTCGAGTACATAGTGTAAGTTTACATGTATAAATTTTTTAAAATATTAATCATTTAATTTTTTGCTTTGTTCTATTTTATATTTGAATTGTTCCATATCTCTGTCATTGACATCTTTTTTTATTTTTCCAAACTCACTGGCTGTATTTCCCGAAATGAATCTAGCAAAAGCGGGGTCATAAACTACATATTTGACTTCTCGCCAAACCTTTATTTTTTGTCCATATTCGTTGACATCATCATCAAGAATCATTGATTCACCAGTGGTTGTATTCATAGCGATAAATACGCCATTAGAGGCTGATATTTGATATTTCCCTTGTAGACCATTAAAAAACCAGACACCAAAACATACGAGAATTACAACAAAGACTTGAGTGTAAATTTTCATAAAACCTATATATATGTATCTATTCAATTTTTATTCAAAACAAGATAAGGAGGCAATGCAAGTCCCTTAGTTTGAATAGCATTCTCAACACTAGTTTACTTCAGGAGTCCACGTACTTGCCCATCGTTGTGCTTCCGCTATTTCCTGGAATGTCATTTCTTTACTGAGTTTGTCTCGTGCTTGTATAGCAACCTTATCTCCAGTAGCAGCTGCTAAGTTTGCCCAAAGATGCGCGTACATTCTATCTTGAGGAAGACCACCTAAACCGTAGTGATAAAAAAAAGAGAGTAGGTTCTGAGAAAACACATCGCCTTTTTTAGCACCTAATTTTGCCCATTTAACTGCTTCTAAATAGTTTTGTGGCGTACCTTTGCCACTTGTATAATGCCAGGACAGCATTCCGTATGACGCTACAATCTTGTTTTCTGACGCTAAAATTGCCCATTTCAGACTTTTTTTGTAGTCCACTAGAGTGGTATTTTCATCAGCAGAATAAATATTAGACAACAGAA
>JAHFTM010000054.1:5166-7039 GCA_023269335.1 Chlamydiia bacterium | reverse complement strand
TGTATATCTTGTGTAGTACCATCTCCGAAATAATAGCAATATGATAGTATATAATTATCGAGTTCATCTCTCTTGTTTTCAGGGATCGAAATCACCCAGTCAAAGGAATTTTTATTGTCCTGTATAGCACCAATTCCAAGGAAATAACAATATGCAATCCATGACTTTCCGATATTGCTTCCTAGTAGTGCGGCCTCCTCAAATAATAGTGCAGCTTTTTTTTCATCCTTCTGTTTACCATCTTCTCCATAGTAATACCTAAAGGCTAACTCCATTTTCTCAGACGCCGCAATAGAATTTGATAAAACTGTATGATTCATTATGCGCGTCTTATTCTTTACTTTAGTGTAATGCGATAGCTCGTATATAGAAATTAGTAATATTAATATTAATATAAATGGAACAAAAATGTTAAAGTTTCTGTTTTTTTGTATTTCCTCAATCATATTTATTCCTATGGGTTGCAAACTTTACAAGGGTGGTAACCTGATTGCGTAGCTAATTCTCTATCAATCGGTATGCAAGATTTGAGATGTCGACACCCTAACCTGTGATATTTTGCTCCTGTTTTTGTAATGTAAACTGTCTTACTTTTTCTTATTTCAACTGAGAGGGCGTGGGACTCAGGGGGTGTAAGTAGTTGAAACAAATTTATTAATAAAATTATATGGAATAGCCTGATTGTTTTTAACATAGGTTACTTTAATTTTTTTATTTATTGTTGTTAGTCTTCTTGGATTGGTATAGTTATTTTTCCATAAGTGTTAGTTGCTATATAATTTTTTGAGGCAGTTATCATTACCGGAAATATCCTTCGTAAGTCATTGAAATCGATTACACAATTAACCTCAGTACGCCATAAACTTACAAAATTTCCATTTGCTTTATATTTTTCTAAATCATAACCACACAATGTCATGTATGGCATGAACTGCACTATAGTGTCGGCATGAGTAGACGAACCCACAACGCCATAAGATGGCGTATAGCTAGTATACGAAGAGGTGTTTGTCATGTTCCCATATGTGCTTGCTGTCCCGTAAGTATGTGAAGAAGCAACTCCTGTTTGGCCATATACAGGTAGGGAATAAGTGTAGTTATGGATGTATGGCCCGGTTATTCCATAGTCAAGGAAGATGATAACATCAGCTTCGTAAGCATTCTGAACTAGGGTAAAACCCGTTTGCGCTAGAATACGGTCAGTGTAATTTTTAAATTCGATGAATTGTAAATCAGATATTTGACAACCTTTGTTCCCAGGGAGTAAAATATATTTATTTTTTTCTTTTGCTCCGTTACCACTAATGGAATCTATGTTAACTTGATGAATAGTATGGCAGCCTTGTAAAAGTAGCAATACAGCTAATAAAATACGATATGGATTCCTGGTATTTAACATATTGTGTACATATATACTGATTTTTTAATCATATTTTGTAATTATTCGTAGTTTTTAAATAAAGAATAACGAATTTCACCAGGGGCCCCATCAGGTTCTTGGAAAATTGAAACCGTTAAATCGTGTAATTTTTTTCCATCAAACACAAATGTATCATCATAGCTAAACACAAGACCCCATGCGCCGTCAGGAAATTTTTCGAACTGAAATTTTTTTGAAACTACAGTTTTATCGGTGAAATAGAATTCAAATTCTTGCTTGACTGGCTTATTTTCTGAATGTATTCCAAAACTCAATTTTGGTGGTATTTCTGTAAAGTATGTCGTTACTTTTCCTTTATCGAAACGACTGACCAAACACCAACAATTCTCCGATTTTTGTATCCAGGATGTTTGCCATGGCTTTCTATCAACTATAACAATACCATGGTCAACTTCAGCTGTTCTTATTTTTTCTGGAGAGAACACAGATAAA
>JAHFTM010000054.1:0-5156 GCA_023269335.1 Chlamydiia bacterium | reverse complement strand
AATTTTAAGTTAATAATACTCACAATCTTCTTGTGAACCTTTATAGTATGCATATCCAATAAATGCAGCAGACCAGCTGATATAACTAATAATGTAACCGGCTAGACCATAAGGGGCTGTGCCAATTCCCCATGATTCAGAGATGTTGAATATTTTATCTAAAAAAGTGGCTGGTAAATTAAAGTACCACGCACAAAAATTGCCTATGCTCACAATTGCATACGATGTTGATTGATGATCGAAGTATGGGGAATTTTCATATCCAGCAGCAACTACAGAAATAAATAAACAAGTAAAAGTGAATGAGATAATATAATACATTGTGTCCGGTTATTATATTCATTTATATAATAGATAAATTATATTAATAATAGTTAATTATTGCAAATAGAAATAACTGTCTTCTGGCATGTCTTCCAAAAATCTTTTTGAACTTAGCAACTGATTTTGTATTGCTTTATTCTCTGCACAAATTGCCTTTGCATACATACCGTGTAGCAAATTCGCCATAGCTGACTTTAAAGCGCCTTCTTTAGTTCTCGGACCTGTAGATTTGCCACCATGCATATGACAAACACGCTTGGCCTTTACAGCGAAATTTTTGCACCTTTGGCCAGACCGCTTTGATTTGGCCTGGCACATTGGTAGAGTATCCATGGGGTGCATCTCAAGAATTTTTTCCACCTCCGCCCCCTTGTGCTTCAAAATTACCAACAATAGCCTTACCCCCATCATTCACCTGTACATGCTGGACTACGACTTTCTGTTCTCCTTTACGGCGATACTTTTCCAGCTTTTCGAGTGTTTCTTGCTGTAGACGCAATAACTTCATTGAAGCATTTAAGCGCCATTGAGCATGTTCACTCAAGGTTATATCGGATTTGCTTAAATTTGCCATTCCCTGTGCGTAAAGAGCAATTGCTTGAGAACAAAGCATCGCCTCTATCGCATCTCTTGGTTGCATCTCATTGAAGGCTTGCAAAATTGCATTGTACTGCTTCTGAAGGCCTATTCCTTTTGGCATCGATTTTAATGTCTCTTCCAATAAAAATTCTGAAAGGACGCTTCCAGAACATCCTGTGAGCTTGCAGAGTGCATTATTTACTTGTTGAAGTCTCTCCTCATCAGAAAGTGATTCAAGTGTACTTTCCAACGATTTTGAGGGCATTAAATTAACGTGCATGGCACCTCCACTGATTTGTGATTTTGTTATCACAGCCGCGAGAGCGCACTCCTTGGAAGAAGTGCTCTCGATAGCCCTATATGCTAGCTTTGATAGGGATTGATGGTGTATGTCTGTCATTTCTTAGTTTTCCTCTATTTTGATGTGTTGGTGACAAAAAGGACAAAAGGGACAAAAGCTATTTTGCATTTAGTGCTGGCTCCTCTTCATAGATAAGGGGATTCACCAGATAAATCTTACTTGGCCGGTGCGCTACCACTTCTTGCGGTTTTTCTTTCAAGTAGTTGTGGTCTACCAGCAAGTTCAAGCTTGCATCAAGCTCACTAACTTTTTCAAAGTGTGATTTGTGAGCGCGATGACACTCTCTACGAGTGAACTCTAAGACTGGATTTTTTTTAAGCCAGGAGACAATTTTTTTTGCTCCACTCAGATTTTTATCCTGCCCTAGCAAATCGAAGACAGCGAGTGCGTGACTTTGAAGAAAGCCCCCAATTTTTATGGCCGCCAACATGTCATCTTTATGAATGCTACTAGCTTCTGGATGGGCATGCGCATACCGCATAACATGCAGAAGGGCTGCAATCCGTGCAATCGCACCTGGAAGCTTACCTGCCCAGTCAGTGATGTGAGCAAGTAGCCCTTGGTCACTCATGCGAATTTCGATAGCAAGCGAATACAATCGCCACACCTCAAATGCTTCCTCTGATAGCCTTAGCTTTACTTTTTCTTTTACTTCATTACAGCCTGAAGAATCAAGACGTAAGATGGCTTCAAGCGCTCTTTGATAACCATCCACAACAGTAGGGTCTATCGACTGCTCATCCAACGTTCGTGAGCCAAGATTTGACTGTGGCAGAGCAAACAGGAAGCGAGCAATCAGTCCTCTTCCACGAAAAGCGCTATTTCGTGCCATTCCCTCTAGATGCCCAGGCTGAGGTGATAGCCCCATTGTGAGCGTTGGATTTTCAAGAAAAATAGGGGGTTTTGAGGCCCTATTTACTCGACATGGAGTTCCTGAATGTGCTTTCAAGACCAGGTCTAGATTTGGTATTCCTCCGCTGTATCGACCAGCTAGAATGTCAAAAATACCTGCTTCATCGCTTAGGACGGCCATGCAGCCATGATTATCTGCCATTATGGTAGCGAGGTTTTCTGGCGTTATATCTGAGGTCCACAATTGGGGTATTGCAATTGTGGGTTTGATAGACTTTTCCAGTTTGAATATTTCCTCTGATAGCTTTTCAAGCTCATCAGCCTCTGCTTTACTGGCCTTCTGACGGAGCTCTTTTAAGCGCGCCTCGAGAATTTTATTTTTTGCCTCTATTTCTAATTTTAAGGGTTCAATGTGTTGCTTGAGCAAGCTTTCAAACCGTACAAGAGGCTGTGTGCAGGCGCCTTGAACTGCACTCTTTCTTGAACCAGGAGGCAGTGCCACACTTGTCCATATATTCAAAGGCTCACAATAATCAGTCTTTACTTGTACTTGGTACCTCCCTTGTGCAGCAGTAGCTACAGCGGGTAATACCATAAGAGCCGAAAGCTCAACGGGCGTTTCTGTTGACCTCGCGAGCTCATTTACAAACGTTTCAAAAGGGTCTGGATAAACCCCTTTTGGCCACTCTGGCAGAACGTGCCCCCTGAATTGCACAGGGGGTTGCCAAAGCTCAAAAGAAGAGCTTGCCATTAGGCGCCTCCTTTGTTATGATTCGGTTTATTGAGATTTTTACCTGTTGTCACCTTCGCATTTGCCGATGCTTGGGTGACATATTTTTTTACAGCCTCTTCTGCAATTGGCTTCAACGCTGCGGGAATAAGATACTTTCCAGGCCTACATATTTTGCCGTCCCTGTCAACTACTTCAAATCGTTCCGTCAAGATTATGTCTTGAAACCCTTGATTACGTAACTTGCTAATATTCTGCCTGGCGTTCAAAGCTCCCACCATGGAACCAATATCTTTGACTGGGATACTTTCGTATTTAAGAAGAGCTTCAACGGCTCTCTTTTCTCGAATGTCCCGAATATAGGGAACATTATTCATATTGCCTCCGGATGCTATACTTGTTGGAATAGGCCGCGTCTTTTGACCAGCTTTCAATTTTACTGTCATTTGAAACCTCAAATGTTGTGTTTCAGTTCGCTTATGTCAGCACGACGCCATCCATTTTGCGAACAATTAACCCCATTTTCCAGATTTTTAGATTTATCTTTCGTAATGGTAAAAATTTATTCCGTGCCTATTCATCAACTATGGTTTTAAGAGGAGAAAAGGGATGATTCCGTGCTTAATTTCAGTTTTTACGCACGGAAATAATTCATAAAAGTTATACGTTCTGTAGGTAAACTAATGTTGTAACGTGGAAATACGCACGGAAAAATCAATTACATAAGGAATAAATAGCGGCAATACGTAGGAGACATCTTTTGTAAAAAACAGAAGGAGCAGACGCACAGGAAGCAAAAATGCTACTCTACTATCGTTTTTTTTGGGATTTACTCTTTTTTTTCGGGCCTGGTTTTTTTAATCTAGGCGTATGTGGACTAAACCATTCTTGATCGATAAGAAGTTCAGGAGATTGCCTAAATTCATTGAAATATGCCTTCAATTTTTTGGGGTCTTGTTTGGCTTTTTCATATTCGTTTAAGGCATGAGTATCATTTTTTGTCTTGAGAGGAGGCAATCCTAGTCGAATGTTTAGTTCAATTACAGTATCAAGGAAATCGTTGCGTTTTGCAAGTTCTGTAGCCGATGAGTATCGTTGTTTCCGACTGTCATCAATTAGTTTTCTCTCTTTAAACCATTCGATTTTTGCTTCCAGAATCATGGCTTCTTTCCTTAGCACCTGAGAGTCATATTGTCGATTATGTTTCTGTTTTTCTTCTTTTGGCTCATAACATTGTTTTTCCTGTTTTTTATGTCCTAACTCATTTTGTCGATTGAGCGCTTTATCAACGACAAGCTCATTATTTTCAGCTTTCAAGTCCTTTAGTAATTTTTTTGGGAAATGTTCTGGAATTGGATAACTTTTCTTCTCTAAAAATTCGATAAAAGCAGCCATCGGAATTCTGCGAACATTACGAACTCCATATTTTCCATGGATGAAATAATCTACTAGAATGCGAAACATATCATCTTGCTTATCGAGTGCTTCAATGATTTGAGAAAGAACACCTGTTCCTAAATTTTGAAAATCATCTGGTTCAAGACCATGATAGAGAAGAAAGGCTTCTTCAAAGGTCAACGTTTCTTGCTTAAACCAGCCCCCCCTACAGCGGTGGTGTTTTTTCAACTCATGAATTGCACTTGAACGGTCAATGGTGCCTTGAACATGATGAGGATATAGAGACCAGATTTCACTCACGCTTCGTGTGTTATTCATTAATGCCACCAATTAATTTTGACTCGTCTGTATATGTCAGCTAAAAAGTGGTCTTCAATCTGGTATGAGTAACTTTTTAACTCTTGAAATAACTTATGTCTAAGCAATTCTGATAGATAAAATAATTGGTTGAAGTGATTTTTGTCACTGATATCTGTAGGAAGAATTGGTCATACTGGGCAGGTCTTTCAATCCATGGCAAATGAAAGCGAGCTTGACAGTGTAGAACCGATGCAGCAAGGTGCAAAAACAACGAGATTTATTGACTTCTTAGGTTGTTTTTTTTACGTTCTTTGGTGGGAGCAGTTGGATAATAGCAAGAGACACCGCAAGTTTGTCTACAAGAGCATCAGAATCTATTTTTACTGTTCAAGAAAATCAACGACTTTTTGCAGCCATGGGACGTGTGTGCAGGTGGCAATCACCGCCACTATAAACACTGATGCGACCTTTTTTACGGCCACGTGGTTTAGTCCTTATAATTATGTCAACATCTTGTCCAAGTGCATTCAGAAAATGAATAAGACGTTCAACTGAAAATCCAACCAGCCGCCTACGTAATAATGCAGAAACCTTGGGTTGATTAATGCCCAT
>JAHFTM010000270.1 GCA_023269335.1 Chlamydiia bacterium | reverse complement strand
AATCCGGAAAAGTTAAAAGTAGGCGCTTTTCATATGAAGCTGACATGTGTCTTTATATTGATTGGAATAGACTTGTGGACGGCACGACAGGCATATATTTTTCAAAAAATAGGCCGCATTCGGTCAAAAGCTCTTTTACGGGGTGTGCAACTCCTTATCTTTTTCTTTATTGCATGTATCCTTTCAGCAATTATCGCTTGGCAAAAATGAGAAAACTAGAGTATCCTTGTTCCTTTCAGAAAATTTAAGTAAGAATGTGAGAAGATCCCCATGACACAAAAAGACAACATAAATAGAGACAACAGAACCACTTTAAAGAAGAAAGAGGATGTCAAGCGTGACTGGTTTATCCTCGATGCAGCTGGCAAAACGCTTGGTCGCTTTGCTTCAGAAGTGAGTAAAATCCTTCGTGGTAAACATCGTGCCGACTTCACACCTTCTGTGGATTCAGGCGATGGTGTAATCGTGATTAACGCTGAAAAAATTCATGTGTCCGGTTCAAAGCGCGTGCAAAAAATCTATCGCTACTATACAGGTGCGATGAGTGGTTTGAGAGAGATTCCTTTTGAAACAATGTGCGCACGAAATCCAGGCTACATTATTGAGCGAGCAGTGTGGGGGATGATGCCAAAAAGCCGTCTTGCAAAACAGCAAATGAGACGTCTTCGCGTATCAAGAGATGCTGAGCATGAACTTCAAGCGCAGCAACCCATAAGTGTTACAATTTAGTGATGAGGAAAAAAGGCAAAAAGGCATAAACTATATGGAAGAAAATATTGGAACAGGTCGCCGAAAAACAGCGGTGGCATCAGTAAGACTGAGGCCTGGTAAGGGCGCAGTAAACATCAACGGGCGCAATTTTACAGACTACTTTCCTTTAGAAATTCAAAGGATGATGATTTTAGCTCCATTTGTGAAAGTTGGGATGAAAAATACAAGCTATGACATCATCGTGCGAGTACGCGGCGGCGGTTTAGAAGCACAAGCAGAAGCCACTCGTTTAGGCGTTGCCCGTGCCATAGTTGACGGTGATGAAGCTTTAAAGCATTCGCTGAAAGAAGTGGGCTTTTTAACGCGTGATAGCCGTAAGAAAGAACGCAAAAAATATGGTCAGCCAGGTGCTCGTAAACGCTTCCAGTTCTCCAAGCGTTAATTTTTTTGTTGTGTGGCCTTCAATATACAGTCGATTTCAAATGATAACACCGCGTCTTTACGCGGTGTTTTTTTTAATAGGGGGTTATTGGTATGTCAAGTTCTGTTTCCAATTCAAATAGAGTTCATTTAGAAAATGTGCACATAGAGTTTCAGGAGAATGAAAAACATCACCTGAAAGTGACGATCGACACACCGAATTTACGTTTTCGATCAGTTGAAATGAGAGATCTTGATAACTACACAGTCCTTCATGCAGATCAAGATGTGATGAATAAGTATGGAGATGGCACTACAAAGCCACACGATGCTACAGAACAGCGTATAGCGAGTTGGGTGAAGCGTTGGAGAGAGAAAGACCCATATAGTGGCCTTGCAATTTTTGAAAAAGAGACAGGGGAGTTTGTAGGTCATGGTATTTTAGGTCATGGCGATAAGGCGGGTGAATCGGAAGCGGCAATTTTAATCATGAAGAAATTCTGGAATAAGGGATATGCTTCTGAGGCGATGATTACGGCACTTAGCCATTATGTGCCAAAGCTTTTGAAAAAAGGCTACCTTGTTGATGGAAAACCATTACAAATTATCCGTGCTACAGCGCGTCCCGATAATGTGGCCTCTTGCAGGCTATTGGAAAGAGCTGGCATGGTTCATGAGCGAGATGAGGAGAAGTATGGAAAAATTCGTAAGCATTTTGCCCTTTTTGTTGAAGAGAAGATAAAACCCAAAAAAAGTGAGACAGTTAAAAAACTATCTGTTGTCAAAAAGGCAAAAGAAGTACTAGCGAAAGAGCCTGATGAAAAAAGTGGCATGAAGCTACGTTCTGGTAAGATGTGCTACTACCGTACCGATCTTCACTCCGTGCGCTACCGCTCCCGAGCACGCCTTTAAATTCTCTCACCAGATCATTTTTCTAAATACCCACAGTCTGCCTCGGTAACTGTGGGTATAAATAGCTCAGCAGTTCCTGCTGGTTCATAAATAAAACAGGATGAGCATGATAGCTATGATACTCAAGATATAATTTATATGATTTTCAGCAAAAACTGAATAAATTCGTCCTATCTTGTAGATCCGCCCATCTTGTTTTTTCTTTTTTTCTCCTGTAAAAGTCTGTTTGAAGTATGTCATTTTTTTAGCGAGAATTGCTGTATAAATAGCATAGAGTCGATGGTATCAATGCAAAAACATGAAAAAACGGTGAGACTGCGCAATAGTGTTATTTTTAATTAAAATAAATTAACATATAATTTAATTTATTTTGACAGATATTTATTTTATTATCATAATAAAGTTTAATTACTATCGGAGGCCTTATGTCTTTAGATCCAGCTAGATCCGAACCCTCACTCAACCAAATACGTAAAGAAGTAGATGCAGCAGCAAAGGAGATCAGTCAATTTACAAAGCAAAAGCCTGCCTTTTATGAACGTAAAAAATATTTAATTGTAGAAACGTTAGCAGATGGCACAAAGATACTAAAATGCCGCACTTTGAATCCAAAAGAAATTTGGGATGCCAAATACAATCCAGACAAGGCTCAAGCAAAGCTTACTTGTGTAGTTGAATATTTGAGAGGTCTACAAACCCAGCTGGTAGAAGCATCTATGTCAGGGGCAAATAAAGAAATGCTTAAGT
>JAHFTM010000053.1 GCA_023269335.1 Chlamydiia bacterium | reverse complement strand
AATGAGAAAAGCTCTTGGAATGGAAAAGAGAGCAGTGAGCTAATGATAATACAGGCCAGCGTAAAGGTAATGGTAAGCTGAATAAGCCTTTTAATGAGATGGTGCGTAGAAAACATAAACGAATGCATGATAGTAAACCTCGTGACAGTAGTGATCAATTGTACTGCACAAAGATCTTTTATGGAAAGTCATTGATTTTTATGCAAAAATATCCTATTCTTCACTCTCAAATTTGATATGGAGATCTATTTATGAAAAAGAATAAGCATCCAAAATACCAGCAAGTACTCTTTGTTGATACAGCAACAGGTCAAAAGTATCTTTGCGGCACAACTTTACAGACTGAAGAGAAAGAAATGCACGAAGGGAAAGAATATCCTGTAAATCGTGTTGCGATTTCTTCATCGTCTCACCCATTTTTTGTGGGCGGTAAAGGTATTGTGGACACAGAGGGAAGGGTAGATAAGTTTAATAAACGTTACCAGGCAGCTCAACAAAAAGCTCAAGACCAAAAAGAAGAGCAAGAAAGCGAAAAAGAGAAAAAAGAAGCGGCAGCCAAAGAAAAAAAGAAAAAGAAGTAGTGAGGCATTAGCTTCATGTCAATGGACAAAAAAGTTGAAATGCGTCTTCAGCGTTTAAAAGAAGTCGAAGAGGCTCTTTTTGCTCAGGGCATCACTTCTGATCAGAAAAAATACCGCGAGCTTACGCAAGAGCATGCTTATCTTACAGATGTCAAAACAGCTTGGGAAAAAAAACAAAAATCCCAAGTTGAGTTAAGCGAGAATCAAGCACTTCTCAAAGCAGAAAATGACCCTGAATTCATTCAGGTTCTGCAAGATGACATTGCACGCCTTGAAGGCGACTTACAAGTCGTACAGGCAAAGCTTGAAAGCCTTGTGATTCCACCGGGGCCTTATGACCATGCAAACACAATTATAGAGCTTCGTGCAGGTACTGGCGGCGATGAGGCTGGTCTTTTTGTAGCTGACTGTGTGCGTATGTATCAGCTTTATGCTACGAATATGGGCTGGAAATGTGAACTTCTTTCTTATACTCCATCTGATCTTGGAGGCTTTAAGGAGTATGTCATGGTGTTATCAGGTCCGAATGTCTATCGTTTTTTGCAGCATGAAGCTGGGACTCATAGAGTTCAAAGAGTGCCTGCAACAGAAGCTCAAGGACGAGTGCACACCTCAACAATCACCATTGCTGCATTGATAGAGCCTGAGGAAGATGAAAGTGTAGTCATCGATGAAAAAGATTTGCGTATCGAAACGACGCGATCATCTGGAGCAGGTGGGCAGCACGTTAATAAGACTGATAGTGCTGTACGGATTACCCACCTTCCTTCTGGAATCGTTGTCTTTTGTCAGGAAGAGCGCAGCCAGCACAAAAATAAAGATAAAGCCATGCGCTATCTACGAGCAAGGATTGCAGAGGAAGAGCGGCGTAAAAAGAAAGAAGCGGTCGATTCAAAACGTTCTCAACAGATAGGTTCAGGGGATCGTGCTGAGAAAATCAGAACCTATAACTTCCCGCAAAACAGGCTTACCGATCATCGTATCAACCTTACAAAATATAACCTTGACCGGGTTATGAATGGTGATCTGGAAGATGTAAGCCTTCAATTAATTGCCCATATGCTTCAAAGCGAATGATGTTACGTCTATGTTGAAAACGGTAAAAGAAGTTCTCACTCTTTGCGTTGATTATCTAAAAGCAAAAGATCCTTCTTTTTCAAGACGAAATGCAGAGGATCTACTTGCCTTTGTTTTAGGCATAAAAAGACTAGATCTTTACTTAAACTTTGATCGGCCGCTAGAAGAAGAAGAGCTTGCTAAGATACGCCAAGGATTGAAGCGCTTAAGTCAGCATGAGCCTATTCAATACATCGAGGGGTTCGTCACTTTTTCTAGCTGTAAAATTAAAGTTGATAAGAGTGTGCTTATTCCAAGACCTGAAACTGAGCTTTTAGTTCATAAAATTATAGACGAGCTCAAAAATGAAGACCTTCAGAGTAAGCCGAAGATGCTTTTAGATCTATGTTCTGGTTCGGGCTACATAGGAATTGCTATAAAAAAAGAGCTTTCAGAGCTTAGTGTGATTTTAAGCGATATCTCGGAGCAAGCCGTAGCTATAAGTCAAGAAAATGCCAAAATAAACCAAGTAGATGTTTCCATATTGCAAGGTGATCTTTTTGCTCCATTAAACGGTAAAAAAGTAGATTTTCTCATCTGTAATCCTCCATACCTTGCTGAGCATGAGTTTTCCACGCTTGATCCAAGTGTTAAAAACTATGAGCCTAAAAGAGCTCTTGTTGCTGGCCCTACAGGCTTAGAGCTGTATGAAAAGATCGCAAAAGAGATGAAGCTTTATGTGAATGAGCGCGCCTGGTTTGAGATCGGAACAGGACAAGGTCAAGTATTACGGAAGCTTTTCACTGATGCCGGCTACAACAAGGTCAGTTTTGAAAAAGATCTTTCAGGGCATGATCGCTTTTTGATGGTAGGCATAGCATAGCGTTGTTATAAGCGAGGCAAAAAAAACAAGACGAGCACACCGACAGACAGGAGCTTTTATCAAATATAACTATGGTGTTTCAAAGCTGCTGTTAGCTGAGGCTCTCGTTGCAACCCAGAAAAAATTTACCTGATCGATAGTTTTCAGTGAAAATAATTGCTATCTCTTGATATACTCTACCACTTTGATTTAAAGGATGTATGTTCGGTCAGCTTACAGAAAAATTTCAGTCTACTTTTTCGACACTTTTCTCTAAGAAAACGCTTACGTTTGACAATATTTCGGATGCTGTGAATGAGGTGCGTCTTGCCCTATTAGAGGCAGATGTGCAGTACAGCGTGGTGAAAACATTTATCAAGAAGGTCAAAGAAAAAGCAGAAGGCACCGAGCTTATTAAGAGTGTAGAGCCAGGCCAGCTATTTGCAAAGATAGTGCATGATGAGCTTGTTGCATTGATGGGCAGCGAGGAAGCGGAACTTTTATTTAAAAAGCAGCCGGCAGTGATGATGCTTTCAGGCCTTCAAGGGTCTGGTAAAACGACTTCAGCTGTAAAGCTTGCCCGCTTTTTGAAGAAAAAGGGGAGTCATGTGCGTCCCTGTGTGGTTGCCTGTGACTTACAAAGACCTGCGGCTGTAGAACAGCTTAGAATGTTGGCAAAAGAAGCTGAAATTGACTGCTTTTTCGTTGCAGGGTCAAATAAGCCATTGGATGTTGCAAAAAATGCCTTGAAAGAGGCTCGTCAGCATTCATGGGACCTTTTGATTTTCGATACTGCTGGAAGATTGCATATTGATGAAGAGCTCATGAGTGAGCTTGCTGAAATGAAGGAGTGTATTTCTCCGGAAGAAGTTTTATTTGTGGCGAATGCTGCCCTTGGACAAGATGCCGTTAAAAGTGCGGCAAGCTTTCATGAACGAATTGGTATTACTGGAACGATCTTGACGATGCTTGATGGAACATCTAGGGGTGGTGCAGCGATATCGATTCGAGAGGTGACTGGAAGGCCGTTGAAGTTTGAAGGGGTTGGTGAGCGCATAGATGACTTCCAACTTTTTAATCCCATTTCCATGGCAGATCGCATTCTGGGCATGGGAGATACGATTAATCTTGTTCGTAAAGCGCAAGAGCATATCGAGGAAGAAGATGCGAAGAAAATGGAAGAGAAAATCCGCAAAGCGACCTTTAACTTTGAAGATTATCTCTCCCATACGAAGATGTTAAAGAAAATGGGCTCGATGAAGAGTTTGCTAGGTATGTTGCCTGGAATGTCAAAGATTAAAGAGATTGATTTTGATGAGAGTGAGCTTTTTAAACTTGAAGCTCTTGTTCATTCCATGACACCTAGTGAAAGACAAGAAAAGAGTGAGCTGACTATGAGTCGGCGAAAAAGAATTGCCCGCGGGAGCGGCAGATCGCTTGATGATGTAAACCGTATGTTAAAGTCATTCAAGCAAACAAAACAGTTTTTTAAAAATGTTCCCAGTATGAAACAGTTACAAAAGATGTTTGGAGGATGATTTCTATGGCGGTAAAGATTCGCCTGAGAGCGCAAGGAAGTGTGAACCGAGTAATGTACCGCGTTGTTGTAGCGGATAGCCGTTCACCAAGAGATGGTAAGTACATTGAAGCAGTAGGCTGGTATAACCCGCTTGCTAAAGCAGATATGCAAGTAGAGATTAAGCCTGATCGTATTCAGCACTGGCTTGACCAGGGCGCTGAAATCACGGATAAAGTAGCTTCTCTTGTTAAAAGAGCAGCTCCTGGCGTGTATGTAGAGCTTTGCCAAAAGCAGAGCGCAAAGCGCTTAAAAGAGTCGCAAAAGCGTAAAAGTAAGGTGAAGGCTGTAGGGGCAAGTGCAGCAGTAAAAACTGTAGTAAAAGCAGCAAAAAAAGTTAAAGCAAAACCTGCATAATTGAGGCGATACGTTTGCATATTGATGTTCTCTCTCTTTTTCCTGAATACTTTCGAGGCCCTTTGGATGAGAGTATTTTAAAAAGGGCGCAAGACGCACACTTGATTGAGATTGAACGCATCAATATTCGAGATTATACCCTTGAGCGGCATAAAAAAGCAGATGATCGACCTTATGGCGGTGGGCCTGGAATGGTGATGATGGCAGAGCCTGTTATCAAAGCCGTTCGAGCCAAAAAGGAGGGGCGATTAAACACGAAAGTCATCTACCTTTCTCCGCAAGGTGTGACTCTTAATGCAAAAATGTGCCGTGAGCTTGCCAAAGAGGAGCATCTAATACTTCTTTGTGGCCACTATGAGGGGATTGACGAAAGAGCTATCGACAGTGTTGTAGATCTTGAGATAAGCATTGGTGACTTTGTTTTGACAAATGGATGTCTTGCTGCATGTGTGCTGATTGATGCTGTGGCGCGATTTATTCCCGGTGTAATCGGAGATGAGAGAGCAGCTGATGAAGACTCGTTTGAAGGTGGGCTTTTAGATTTCCCACACTATACAAGGCCTGAAGTGTTATCTTTAGAGTTTGAAGAAAGAAAGGTGCCTGAGGTATTGTTGTCAGGTAATCATGCTGAAATTAATGCCTGGAGAAAAAAGAAAGCGCTTGAAAAAACGAAAAAATGTCGAGCTGACCTTTATGAGGCATATATAAAAAGTTAAATTTAAGTAGTTGAGGTGAAAATGAGTAAAAATCCAATTATTCAGAAGTTCGAAAACGAACAGATGAAAAAAAGCATCCCAGAGTTTCGTGTAGGCGATACGCTTCGTGTGCATACACGCATCATTGAAGAGGGCGGAAAAGAGCGTCTACAGATGTTTACAGGTACAGTCATTGCGAGAAAAGGTGATGGCGTCTCTGAAACAATCTCTCTTCATCGAGTAGCTTATGGTGAAGGCATGGAGCGTGTTGTGTATCTGCACAGCCCACTTATTGCTAAACTTGAGCTTGTGAAGAAAGGTCGTGTGCGCAGAAGCAAGCTGTATTACTTAAGAGGCACTTCTGGTAAAGCTGCGAAAGTGAAGGGACGTTATGAAGTAGAAAAAGATACGCCTCAGGAAGATGTGCAACCCCAGAGCGACGCTTAAGTTGAAAGACTTATTCGAGGAACTCATCAGTAAAGATCAAGTCCATGAAGTCCCAAGTGCTTATCTAGAGATAGAAAAAAGGCTTTGGGCTTCGGGATTTTCTTTCATTGCCGGAGTTGATGAAGTAGGCAGAGGACCACTTGCAGGCCCTGTTGTAGCTTCTGCTTGCATTTTACCAAAAAATGTCTCTTTCCCATCGATTAAAGATAGTAAGACGCTGACTGAAGTAGAGCGGAAAAAAATTTATGATGAGCTAACAAAGAGCTCTCATGTTTTCTGGTCAATAAGTTGTATAGGCCATCAGTTAGTCGATCAGCTCAACATTCTTCGCGCCACGCTTCTTGCCATGAAAGAAGCTGTAGAGAAACTCTCACGTCTGCCTGATTTTGTTCTGATCGATGGAAGAGATACGCCTCCCTTACATATGCCTCATCAGGCAATCATCAAAGGTGACTTACAAAGTCAGTCAATAGCTGCAGCATCGATCATTGCCAAAGTGACGCGAGATGCTATGATGGATGAATATCATGAAAAATTCCCGCAGTATGGCTTTTTAGAGCATAAGGGTTATGGGACAAAAGCTCATCTTGCAGCTTTGGAAAAATATGGTGCATCGCCTATTCATCGTCAATCTTTTGGTCCTGTCAAACGTCTTACAAAAAAAGAAGAGCTTTCGCTTTTTCTGTAATCATACATCTCTAAATAGATGGAACCAATTTGTCAAAAATCATATCCTGAAACGAACTTTGAAGGTTACGGGTATTGAATTGCTCTACATATTACATTTAGTTATAGGCAGAAAGGAGAAGATATGGAACCCTTATTGGAGTCTTCATTCAGGGCAGATGATGGGAGGGCGCACTCATTTTCTGGAAGTAGAGCCAGTGGCTCATTCTCAGATGATGCCTATTTAGACAACCAGGCGTCTGTAACAGTGGCTGTGGCGCGCGAGCGTCTTAGTAGCTTAAGTAGCGAATCTGGAGAGGCATCGCTTGGTAGAGCGCCTCGTAGTGGCTGTGGCTGTAACGTGAAGACTTTAGCTGCAGTAGGAGTTGGAGTGATTGTTGTTGTCATTATCGTTATCACAATTTTTCGAGCTTCTATCAGCAAAGAAGCGTAAGCCATTTTTTTGCCAAAGGAACTCATGAGAACACCCTGTTTATGTTATAGCAGTAAAAGTTACCAGGAATGCTGTGAGCCATTTCATATGGGAAAACAACTTCCAAAAACAGCTTTAGAGCTTATGCGTTCACGTTATTGTGCCTATGCAAAAGGGTTGGTAGAATATCTGATCCAGACAACACACCCTCAAAATGTACTCTTTAAAAATAAGCGTCATGAGATTGAAGAGAGTATTCTCAGGTTTTCTCAATCAACGCAGTTTACTGGCTTAGACATCATAGAAGTTATTGATGGGGAAAAAGAGGCCTTTGTTACCTTTAGAGCTCATCTTATACAAGGTCAGCAGGATGTATCCTTTCAGGAAAAAAGCCGCTTTCTCAAAGAAAAGGGCTGCTGGCTCTATCATAGTGGCGACTATTAAAAAGCAGACAGATAGGCTTGGTAGTGGGTAGGCTTGGTGCAGTGGGTGTTCAATTTGCAGATTTTGTATTTGTCAAACGCTTCTGCCTGTAAAGTTCGCTCATCCGGAACACAATTGAATTTTCAAGCCTTTGTAAATTTAAAGCTATCCTACGGTCAATTCTCGAGCTAGTGAGCTTTAACTGTCGCATGTCAGCGATTCTTAAACGTATCACATCAGCGAGGGTTAAGAGATCTTCCCCAGTCACTCCCTTATTTTTACCTACCCCTTGCATTGCATAGCGCTCTACAAAGAAATCTGCGACCACTTCTTTTTGCGCGGAAGTGAGATCGTTCACTTCGATTCCATCTACAAGTGCTGTCCAAAACATCTGCGGATTACCCTGTGGTAATATTTTACTATATTCAGAAGCGAGCGTAAATTCATGAGGTAGATAGATAATATGTTCCATATCACGTAAATAATAACGCAATATTCCATATGCTGCTGCAGTCGATTTATCAAACTTATGTCTCTTCATAGCATCTACTGCGTCGATCATAAGCTCTCTATGCTGTGGAGGTGTCCAAGTGGCTACAATGCAATGATAGAAATCATGATATATGTAACCACGCTCTGTAGCTTGGAGATCATCTACTTTTTTTGGTAGTGAAACCAATGGAGCAAGAGGAATACCCACATCGCGGCTACTATCAAGTCCATTTTGTCGAATAGCTTTTAAACTAGAAGCGCCAAGTACGAAATTCATACGTACAGCATTATCACCACACATGGCTGTAAGAAAGGACTGCATCATGCCGGCAGAAGGAATGATCTTCAATAAAGCCAGACACCGTGGTTTGTGAAGAGAAGCAATGAGTGGAATGTCTTGTAAATTTCCAAGATTAATTACATTAAATATGTTAATAGCACGTAAATATCTCAGTGAGAGCATTACTTCCTTGGAATCTAGATCTGGCTTTAAGACTGGTATAAGTGCAAATTGTTGTTCGCTAACAGGCAATTCGCTCATAAGCGTAAAAAAAAAGTGTAGTTGTTCATCGTTAAGAAACGAATAAACATTCTCAGTACAAGCAGAGGCATAGGTGTTACTATAGGCTTTAACAGACTCTTTAATAATTCGCACTGCTTCATTTGTGGGATTGTCGCTTGTATCAAAAAGTGGCACGCGCATATAAATGGGTTTGTCTGCATGAATGAGTGGTCCCCAAAAACCTGCTTGTTGTTGTGCATGAGCGAGCTCTCGATGAGCGACTCCAAAGAAACTAGATGTAGCCAGTTGCTGATCGGTTATTTTTCCCATTTTTAAAGCTTTAAGTAAAACTAGAGGAAGTTCTTGGTTTTTAAATAAATCCTTATCTGCATGCCATTCGATTTCTTCTAAATTTTCTAATACACTAGATACCTTATCATCAGAAATAGCGCTTAGTTGTTGCTCTATTTGGCCCGGATTTTTTATTTGGCTTATGACTTTGTTGTATGCATGCTCTCCTGTAATCTTAGTAGGAAAAATATAGTTATATATCAACTCTACGACAGCGGCGGATTGAATTCCTGTTTTTTGATGAATGATCTGTTGTAAATGAGTTAAATGTTTATTAGAAGTTGCACTATTTAAAACTAAATGCTGTAAACCAGTTGCTACTTGATTTACCGCATTCACAGGTTCAACATCGTTCCCAATCAATGGGTGCTTTGTTGCAGGAACTACAAATGAAGAGAGCTGGCTTAAGTGAGTTATGTTTGGTATCATTTATACGGTGAAACTTTGTTGTGAAGAAGAGGCGGCGCTGACTGGCTTCGTTCTTCTATATCTGGCTTGCTTAATAGAGCTACCGCAGAGCTTGTATCATTCGAATTTGCAGCATTTTGTACACGGTCAAGAGTTTCTGAGACTATCACGGCAGGACAGGATTGTGCACGTTTTAGCTCAGGCGTTATTTCTGGTGAACATGGTTTCAAGTCGTCGTGCGGTTGTACCTCTTCTGAGAGGGGAGTTAA
>JAHFTM010000269.1:434-2813 GCA_023269335.1 Chlamydiia bacterium | reverse complement strand
GCGGCATTGACATTGGCCCTTTTTGGGAAAGATCCCTCTTCGACACGGATCTTGGAGAAGGCCTATTCACAATTACCCAGAGAGGAAAAATTGCATATCTTAGAAGCCCTTGGCCATATTGGCGACCCCTCATCCATCCCCTTTTTTGTAGAGCAGCTTGAACAGCCCTACCAAACCCTGCGGGTGGCAGCAGCCTCTTCCCTCATCCGTTGCTTGTATCATTAAAACAAAAAGGAGGGGGCTTCCCCTCCTTTTGCAATTTAGAGTGTAACATCAGATTTTGTTCTACACTGTCGCTGCTGCAGCTGCTACTGCGGCTCCAAGTTCAGTTCTTTTTCCAGTTGGAGCGGATGCAGAGGCTTGACGGGCTCTTGCTTCAGCTGCCAATTGTGTAGCTTCCTCACGTTTTGCCACTTCTGCCTGATGTCTATTAATTTCTTCAAAAAAGAGGTCAGATAAATTTTTTGTAGAACGACCAGTTACATTCTCAAGGGTCAATCCAGGCCCCGTGCAAAGCCTATAGAGCTCCTCAGTATCAATCATGCTGGCTTCAACCGGATAGGGTTTGACTGCCTGAGTGGTGTCAAAGAGGCATGTAGGGTTCTCAAGAATCATGAGATTAAGGGCGGCATTGATTTTATCATGTGCCATTTGATACTTAAGTTGAGATATTTGGAATTTAAGTTCATTCACTTGACGCATGAGGGAGTTCCTTTTTTCAAGAAGTTTGCTGAGCTCATCTAGTTGTAAAGCAGGATTTTTTGCTAAATTTGCTTTGACTTCTCGCAGGGCTTTACTTTTGTCAGCTTCCTTTTGTTCTAGCTCTTCGACGACTTTTGCTACCTTAGCTACTTTGCTATTCCAAAAAAGAAGGCGAGCGAAAAGGGGTTGGAATTGTTGCAGATTAACACCACTATCTTGGAGTTGGACGAGCTTTGATGAACCTCCACTGTTTCTGTAAAAGAATTGAATGGGACGTGCGCCCATTTGTGAAAGTTCTTTGGCATGTACATTCACGAGTTCATCGAAAGAAGGGGCCTTCCAGTCATGGGCAGCCATTAAATCGGCAAGAGCTTTCTCAAGCGTCTCAGCGCTCTCTAACATCGCTTTACGGGTTGCCTCAATAGCTTCTTTAGAGGGTTTTTCAGTTTTGAAGATATTTTCTAAACTCTTTCCGGCTGTTGCCTGAAAAGTTTTGATGGCTGTGTCAAGGGCTTCCGCCTTATCGCCTTTTAAGCCTTGCATAGCAGAAACAAAAGAGGCCTCACAGGTTTCTCTAAATAATGCTAAAGAAGCTTGTGTTACATGCAGACTATCCTCAAATTGAGTACCATCTTCTGGGGTGCGCCGGAGGAGTTTATCATCAGGGGTGTCTTCAAGCGTTTTTGCTTGTTCACGAAGAGTGCTGATCAATTCATGAGACGATCTTGCTATGGAAGGTTGTTTCCATTCATTGAGTTTGGCTTGAACAAATTTTTCCTCTGCCGCAGCCTCGTTTTCAATATTTTCTGCTTTCCCCATTTGGGTTTGGAAAATTTTGATTGGCAAGAGGATTCCGGCGCCGGCGACGATGACCACAACGGGAAGGGCGATTGGGAATAAAAGCCCTGCCAAGATAGCTGCACAGGCTGCAACGACAACATAGGCAACGATTGCTGCATAAGCTGCCACTCGGTGCCATTTTTGGTCGCTTTCATAGGATGCGTCAGGCAATTTGGTCGCCAGATGATTGAATTTAGGAGCTTGAGGAGCGGCCATGGCTGCCCCTTCTTCTCGAGCGGCGGTACCGGTAGGTGCATCGCTATCTCCGCCGAAATCGTACGAACTATCTGATGCTGAGCGTCCACGAGCTCCGGAAGCCGCACCCTCATCGGCAGCAGCAGCAGCCGCAGCTGCGGCTGCTCTACGCTGTACTTCACTTTGTGCTTCTAAAGCATGTTGAGGTAGTGGTAATGGAGCCCCTGCTGCTCTTGCTGCTGCTGCTCTTGCTGCTGCTGCCATAATATTTTCTCCTTAATATAAAGTTAGTAATACGATGAATGAAAAATGAAGAATATCAGATTGGGCTATTTTCTTCATTAAGAAAAGATGAAGAAAACAATCAAGATTACATTAAAAATTTGAGAGCATCTTGCTTCATGCGCAGAAAAAGGCTGGCAAGGCCATTAGATCTGCTAGGAGATAGACTAGAGGTTATTTTAAGCTCATCTAGAAAGGCGGGTGTGCATTTGAGGACCACTTCGGGTGATTCATCAGAATAGGCTGTGACTAAAAGATAGGCAAGACCGGCAGAGATGAGGGCGTCAGAAGAGGAGTTAAAAAAAAGTTTTCCGTTCTTAAAGGTTGTCAAAAGATAAAGTTTACTTTGGCACCCGGTGA
>JAHFTM010000269.1:0-424 GCA_023269335.1 Chlamydiia bacterium | reverse complement strand
ATTCAATCATGAGATCATCAGGGAAAAGGGGAAGGTGTCTACCGAGCTCCATGATCTTTTGGTAGCATGCCTCTGCGGTGGTACAAGTCAAAAATAATTTTTTAATTTCCTCTTGTTTTTGAAGGCAAGAAGTGAAAAGTATGTTCATACATTATTTTTTTGTAAAACTTCTAAAATTAACCAGAGCCAAAGGTGAAAGCAATTATAGCCAAACGAATGGAAGGAAATCAAGAAGGGAAACTTGTTGACAAGAACGAAAATAGTATGATTAACTGCTTTTATTGATATATTTTTTGTTTTTTAAAAATCATTTGGAACACCACTTATTTTCATATCAAGAGGTGCAAATCGGGATGGGCCTTTCCTGAAGGATACATGTTTACTATGCCTAAAGAAGATGCGATTAATTTAGAAGGAACTGTTG
>JAHFTM010000268.1 GCA_023269335.1 Chlamydiia bacterium | reverse complement strand
GAGAGACTTCAAATCTCAGAATCTCAGGTCTGACCCTCTATGGTCCTATCTCTTCTGTTCTTTAATTAAAAATAATGGTATAGTTGTCTTTTTATATTCTTCTGGGCGTTGCATGATAAAAATAGCTATCTTTGTCTTTACCTTTATGACAGCCATCGACATCACTTGTCTTGCTACCATCATGCCCCAGGTGATTAGCTCCCTTGGCGACATGCATTTGTACCCGCTCATGAGCTCAGCTTATTTAATGGCTTTTTTTATCACCGCGCCCATCTTCGGGAAGGTATCCGACCATTTTGGCTGTAAAAAGGCAAGCTTTGTGGCTTTAGTGCTATTTTTAGTGGGCTCTCTTTTTTCAGGCGTTGCTTTTTCTATGCAAGAGCTTGTCATCTTCCGTTTTATCCAAGGCATCGGCGCTTGTGGGCTTGTTAATATCTGCTCGATCCTCATCGCGAGGCTCTACACTGAAAGTCATGAACGCTCTTTTATGCAGGCGATTTTAAGTGTTGTATGGGCTCTTGCTAGCATTTTAGGGCCTCTGATTGGCGCCTCTCTCGCTGCTCATTTTTCTTGGCGCTTTGTCTTTTTATTAAATCTTCCTCTTGGAATTATTGCGTGGTTTATTTTACGCGCATTCGAAGAAAAACATTCAAAAGTTGCTGAAAGCTTTGATAAAAAAAGCATTCTTTTATTCTGTGTCGGCACACTGCTTGTATTCATCTTTCTTGCCAAAGCTCCCTTGAGCGGTTTTGGCAGCTGGAAAATAGCCTGTGGCATTTCAGGGATAGCCCTTTTGGCTTTCTTTGTGAAACGAAGCCTCACAAGTCTATCGCCAGTAATTCCTTTCCATCTTCTTCGCGATCCTCAAATTGCCTGCTGTGTTATTTTTGGCATCATCTCTGGAATTTGCATAACTACATCCTACACTTTGATTTCATTGTACATTCAAGGTGCTTTAAGACTTTCAATTGCAAGTGCTGGCAGCGTCATTATGGCTTGTTCAATTGGCTGGGCTGCAGGGTCATTTTTTTGCAGCTATCTTCTACGTCTTTTTAACTTACGCAGCTGCTTTCTTTTATCGAGTTGTGTGTTGGCTACGGGCTTTAGTCTGCTGGCTATGGGAGAAGAAAAAAACACGCTTGCCTACTTTGTCATCTGCAACAGTATTTTAGGCTTTGGCCTTGGCTCAATGGTCAACATGACAATTGTAGGCATGCAGCAAGCTGCTGAAACTAGATTTTTAGGAAGAGCAACTTCATTTTTAAGCGTGATGCGCTCACTTGGAACATCATCGGGAGCAGCTCTTGCCGGTCTTTTACAGCTTTTTTATTTTCGTACAAAATTGGAAGCACTTCAAGAGGGGGGAGTAGCCAGCGATGTGGCAGCAAAACTGCTACTGGCCCCAGAAAAATTTCTCGACGCTACAAGTGCTCAAAGCATGGATCCAGCACAATTTTCACAAGCATGTCAGCTTTTTGCAGAGTCGATTCAAGAGGTGTTTTTACTGCCCGTTATACTTTTAGTACTCAGCGCACCACTTGCATTTTTACTTGTTAAACCAAAAAAGCACGCTACAGCCTAAAATTAGTGGTTTTCAAGTGTTGCCAATAACTAAAGAATAACGCATCCCCCGATATTTTTTCCGACACCGCCGGTAGGCTCTTCGACGCTGTCCTCACCTGCGTGACTTTCGTAACTATCGTTCTCATCTTTGCTCGTTTCATGGAGGAATATCCAGTCAACAACAACAGCCTCTCCAGCACTATTGTTTAGCCTGCTCGTTACTGTTTCATTGTGGGGCTGAAAAAGATTCAACAGTTTATTATTAGCTGATTTTGTCAATTTTAAAAGACACTCATGCTGTTGAATAACTGTTCTGATGGTGTTAGGAACGGCTGCTAGAAGGTTACAGGCTACTTTTTCGAGTTTTTTACAAAACAACAAAGCAGAAAACCCTTTATCGGTTACTGCTTTATTTGGAAAATGAGGAGCAATAGCGCACAGCACCTCATCAATATCAAGAGAGTCTTCTTTGCTGTTGCTAGCAGCACAGCTTAATTTCAAAGAATATAAGTTGGTTGCCTGTTTCAGACCTTCGACCAGCGCCATATCAAATTTTTCCACTCTAAGGTTGAGCGTTTCTAAAGTGGTTGGGGCTGGAAACCAATTGGTATTTTCTTCAGAAGAAGACTGATTGTTTACAAACAGACTTAAAACGCGAAGACGAGGTGATGAAGTAAGAAAAGTTTTCATTTGGCTAGGAGAAACAGTTTCATACAGTTCTATCTCTTCAAGATCTGAAAGAGAAGCAAAGGTAGGAAAAATGACGAAGGGGTGCTGTTCTAGTTCCTGCAGTGCCTGTAGTACTTCAGTGGAAATAGGAGCGAAAGAAAAGTTGCCAACAGTTAATTTTTTTAGGCATTTGAATTTATTAAAATGCTGGTAATATTCTTTCAAGACAGCTCCGTCTGAAGTAATAAATTGTAGTTCTTTTAATTGTTTACAAAGAGATGGTATTTGACTAAGAAAAACTAGGCTTGCTGTTGAAATCTGGTTCATATGTAACCGTTCAAGATAAGGACAACTTCCTAATGCGGAAAGAAACTCTCTGTAGAAAGGAAATATCGATAAATGAAGTTCTTTCAGATGTGGAAAAGCAGTTAAAAAATTTGTAGCAATTTCAATTGTCATATTATAGAAGCGGATGTTTGTTGAAAAACTTTCAAGCAGTGTTAATGAACGTAAAGCAAGAAGACCGTGAGTCGAAAGTGAGCTTTGAGAATCTGAATTCACTACTACACTGAGTTTTTTTA
>JAHFTM010000267.1 GCA_023269335.1 Chlamydiia bacterium | reverse complement strand
GATTACATTTTTGCTTGATCCAGCAAAATCTATTTTAAAGAACTTCTCAATGATAACTGCAGAGCAAGGCCATGGCAGTCACATACCACCGGATCAAATGCGCATTGCAAGCTGACAAAGGAGGACATATGCCCGACATCGGTAACGTACATGGCCAAGCAGGTCTTGGCGGACTCGATTTAACCCCACCAGATAGCGGCTCACAAACCCAAACGCCTTCTGGTGGCTCAAGCATCAAAAAGAGTGAAAAGGAGCTGATTGAAGAACTAATCGCCATGCTTCCTAAATCGTGGGTTGATCCTGTGCTTGCCACTCAACTTTGGCAAAATTTGGATTTGAACTTAGGCTTAGCAGGCATTGCAAACGGCGATAGAGTGTCTTTATTTAGCACTGCCCAATCTTCCATAGTACTAGGAGTACTTACAAGCTGGGGAAAAAGTTTGGCAGCGCAAGCAGAGACTCTTCAAGAAGATATTGCCAGAGAAAAATCAAACCCACTCGTTTCGGCTTTAAAAAATTTCGTACATAGTAGTGGAAGGGGTACAAGTTCCGACAGCATTGACTTTGTGCAATTGTTACGCTCATCGCCAACTATACTCTCTTCTTTACAGTCTGCGCTGCAAACGGTAGACACACATCTCTTGATGCAAGCTTATAAAATCGCTGAACAAAAAATTATCCTTGCGATCCTCGAGAAGTGGACTGAGATGACTGAAAAAATTACGGATCAATACAGAGAAGATCAATGGGCAAGAATCCATCATACAAAAATGAATTCAAGTATTATTGAAAGTTATTTAGAAGATGTAGCCGCAGGAAAGCAAACTCTTGCGCAGCCTGAGCTTTCGATTGCTATGGCAGGTAGCATAGGCGGACAGGCTATGCAGCTTGGACTGCTTCTCGATCCTGAGACCGGGAAGGTACGTCTTAATCCAGCAAAAGAGTCTATCATGCCTGTAGGCCTCAGCCCACTTGTAGCCTCTTTTGATGATATTAGCCCAAATCTACCTCCTGATATGCGAGAGACACTCCACCTCATTTGCGCACAACTTCTTGTCAACACATCGTCAGCTTCTGCTTACTGGAATATTCCAGGTGCGGTGACGATAGCAAGCTCCTTTCCTATTGATGAGACGGGAAGTAGCATCACTAAAGCTGCAGCAAGAGCTTATGCCTTTACAATTAGTGGCTTTGTCTTTCGACCAGAGTTTGAGACGTTCGTTACCTCTGCAATCTTAAAAAATCTAGACAAAAGTCATCTTCCTGGTGGCCACCTTGAGAAGTATATTGCGACGATGAAGATACTTCTTTTAACAAATGCTCTTGGCGCTGTGGATAAAACTGAAACTGGTGGAGTGATTATTCGTGGCGCAGATTTGGCTGCGCTGCTATCCGGAACAGGTATGCCACCACTTGATCCTGATGATCACCGTATTGGACTTGTAAGAGATATTAACACGCTTTTGGCGACCCTGCCTAATAAGGGAGAGGCTTTAAAAGGTGAGCTCATCGCCTATTTTGATTCAAACCCTGACGTAGATGCGATGATCGACCCTGCCAAGGCCATCATTGCACTTGCTGACCCGCGCTTTTTTCGCCACGCAGTGCTGACAAACACAGGCGGTTAAAAGACAAAGAAGTAAATAGCAGCAACATGCTAGCATGCAAAAAACCAGTAATTGTTTACGAGGGAACTAGATTTAAGGAAGCATCTTTTGAACATTTACAAAAACTAGCAACTGGCGAAAATCATGCATCAAGCTGTGTTACTTGAAGACTTAGCGCTTATCCTTTGCGTAGCTGCTTTTGTAACTATTTTATTCCAAAAAATTAAGCAACCGACAGTCTTAGGCTATCTTTTAGCAGGGATGATTATAGGCCCCTATACTCCTCCCTTTTCTTTCATTGATGACGAGACCAGCATTCAAATTTTAGCAGAGCTTGGCGTTATTTTTTTGATGTTTTCACTCGGCCTTGAATTTAGCTTTCGCAAATTAACAAAGGTGGGATTTTCAGCGATTATCATCGGCCTTTTCGAAGTTATTGTCATGCTCTTCGTCGGCTTTTGGGCAGGCAGCCTTCTGGATTGGCCATTTTACGATAAGCTTCTTTTAGGAGCAGCTTTAGCTATCTCATCAACAACAATTATTATCAAAGCCTTAGAAGAATTCGGGCTAAAAAAACATTACTTTGCTGAGCTTATGGTGGCTGTGCTCTTAGTAGAAGACCTGCTTGCCATTTTACTCCTCGTATTTGTTTCGACAACAATTGGCAAAGAGCAAGTCCTCTCAATGCAGGTATTTTTTGCCTCGATAAAACTTGTGCTTGTGATTGCGAGCTGGGTACTAGCAGGTTATTTTTTTATCCCCTATGTCATGCGAAAAATCGATCGCTTAGTCAACCACGAAACACTCACCATACTGTCAGTGGGCCTCTGTCTTTTCTTGAGTGCAATAGCTGTCTATTTTCACTATTCAGCGGCCCTTGGTGCCTTTATTATGGGTTCGATTTTAGCCGAAACACGGCAGGTTCAAAAAATTGAAGCACTGACTTTACCGATACGCGATATTTTTGCAGCGGTCTTCTTTGTCTCTGTAGGTATGCTCATTGATCCGGTGACGATCTTTGACTATCTGCCCTATGTCCTTCTCTTATCTCTGATCACTATAGTAGGCAAAATTCTCGCTTCAGGATTGGGAGCGCTCATTGCAGGGCAAAGCGTCTCAACTTCTGTAAAAATTGGCCTTAGCATGGCACAGATTGGAGAATTTTCATTTATTATTGTAGGCCTTGGCGGCACGATGGCAGCTACCGGAGAT
>JAHFTM010000052.1 GCA_023269335.1 Chlamydiia bacterium | reverse complement strand
AATCAAGATGGGGTAGATGTACTCATTATCATTGCGTAGGGGAAGACTATGCTTTTCAGCGCCTCCGCAATCAGACAGACGTACTATTTCTTTGCCTTTTTCTTCTATAACATGTGCTGGATTTAGGTTTGAGCCTTTACAACGAAAATAGTCTTTATTCAGATGATGAAGTGATTGAGATAGACTTCTAGGAGCATTTTCTTGCCATGGATAGGGCTGTTGAAGTTGGCTTTTAGGGGCGTCGAAATCAAGTCTCTTCTCACCGTCAAGGCGTATGATATATTCACCGTGGCCCTTTGTCTCATTTGCATCTCGTGACGGCGTCTCTGTGCAGGATATTGCAAGGAGGGGCAAAAGTAAAAAATAAATAGCGCGAAAGGTCATAGTGTTCCAATAGTTTTCTTCTATTATGGAGTATGATACCATTTTTAGTGTATGGATTGGATTCAAGAATATCAGCTTTTTTTATTTGATCTCGATGGGCTTTTGGTAAACACCGAAGAGATTCATTATCACGCCTACTGCCAGATGTGTAAAGGGCGCGGCTATGAGCTGCCTTGGAGCTTTTCAGAATACTTTCGCATTGCTCAGCTCGATGCAAAAGCACCTGAACGTCATATTTATGCCGCCTTTCCTAAGCTTCAACAAGAAGAGCCCAACTGGGCAGTACTGTATGCTGAGAAAAAAAGCGCCTATCTGCGCCTTTTACAAGAGGAGCCAGCACCGCTTCTTCCCGGAGCTGAAGCTCTGTTAACACTTCTTGCAAAGGCCCAAAAAAAACGTGCAGTTGTTACCCATTCTGCAAAAGAGCTTGTCACACTTTTGCGTAAGCAAAATCCAATCTTAGATACTATCCCGCACTGGTTTACCCGTGAAGATTATAGCCAGCCAAAGCCAGCACCTGACGGTTATCTGAAGGCGATAGCGGCACTTGCTGCCCCTCAAGATAAAATTATAGGTTTTGAAGACTCACTCAGAGGTATGAACTCCCTTATGGCAACGCCTGCAAAGCCCATTTTCATCAACTCCATTGATGAGGAAACAAAAAAATATTTTAGAGAAAAGGGCGTCGCTACTTTTTCATCCTTTACGGAGCTATTGGGGATGAAGAGAGTCACTTCCTTACTTGACTAAAGTCAAGGATTTCCCTGACGTTAATTCCATAAAACTTGATAATTTTCTTGAAAAATACTAATAAAATTAGTGATAATAAAGAAAAAGGACAAGTCGATGAAACTCGATTCCTTCTTCGCTCAACATCAGATATTTACGGTAAATGAGCTAATTGCTTGGCTCTCTAAGGAATTCACTTGTGCTACCAATTACTCAACGCTGCATAACTCTTTGGCTTATCATCAGAAACAAGGCCATATCCTTCGCATTCGTCGAGGCTTGTATTATTCTATTCCAAAAGGAGTGATTGCAAGCACTTATCCCATTGATTCTTTTTTAGTCACAAGCAAGATGGCAGAGGATGCAGTATTGGCTTATCGAACGGCCCTCGATTTATACGGAAAATTGCATACTACTTCTAGCAAATTTATCTATCTTTCAAGAAAACGAGTCATGGCCTCTTTCGTTTTTAAAGATATTGAATACCAGGCAGTTTCTATTCCAACGGCATTGACAGCAAGGAATAATGAGCAATTTGGCATTCAATCGACTGATCGGCTAGGTCAAAGTATAGTAGTTACTACTCTTGAACGTACGTTAGTTGATATTTTAGACCGTCCTCATTTATGTGGATCTTGGGAAGAAATTTGGCTCTCTCTTGAGAGCATTGAATACCTCGACTTAGATCAGGTAGTGAAATATGCCCTCCTTTTAGATAATGCAACAACGATTGCTAAACTTGGATTTTTCTTAGAAACTCATCGTGAAAGACTAATGATACCAGAAAATTATCTCGAAGATCTTTGTAAACATATCCCTATAAAACCACATTACTTAGAACGCAAGCGAAAGCAACCTCAAAAAATGATCTCAAAATGGAATTTAATTGTTCCTTTAAGTTTGATCAATCGTGAATGGGAAGAACCTAATGAAAATATCTAAACAAGAATTATTGAAAGAAGCAGTAGAAACAGGATTTCGTCCTGAGATCATGGAAAAAGTTTGGCATTTGATGGCCATTCTCGATGGTATCAATGTACATCCACTTTTGAAAGATCGGTTAGTTTTAAAAGGAGGGACGGCCTTGAATCTGTTCTTCTTTGACCTTCCACGGTTATCTGTGGACATTGATCTGAACTATATTGGAAAACGTGATAGACAAGAGATGCTTCTTGAACGTCCAGAAATAGAAAGAGCTTTAGAGGCTATTTTTCAGAGAGAGGGCTTGAGCATTCGACGAATCCCAGAAAAACATGCAGGAGGGAAGTGGCAACTTCGCTATGAAAGCGCTCTTGGAGGTAATGGCAACCTAGAAGTAGATTTGAATTTTATGTTTAGGACGCCTTTATATCCAATAAATAAGCAGTGTTCACATAGAATTGGAACTCGGAAAACTAAAGAAATCGCACTTTTAGATATACATGAACTTGGTGCAGGCAAACTTTCAGCCCTGTTTGGGCGACATGCCTCTCGTGACCTATTTGATGCTCATCAGCTGTTGACAAAATGTTCTTTAAATGCCGAACAACTTCGGCTTGCAAGCCTTGTGTATGGAGCAATGGGGTCAAAAGACTGGCGACAGATATCTATCGATGAGCTTCATTTCGATGAAAAAGAACTTAAAGATCAGTTGATTCCCGTGCTGAGAAAGCACCTACTTCGTAATGATGATTGGCTAGGCTGGACGAATCAATTGCTATCCGATTGTAAAGCCGCATTGAAGCCGCTGTTTCCTTTGAGAGAACGAGAACGAGCTTTTCTCCAAAGCATATTTGAAGGAGGAAAGATAGAGGCGACATTACTCACAGATGACCACGAATTGATTCAGACAATCAACGCTCATCCTCTTTTGCAATGGAAGGCAAAGCTTGTTTACGAAAGCAATCAAAAATATCAGAGATCAAAAATTACGAAAAATTGACGTTTACCTCTGTGTACAAAAAATGATCGATTCGTTTCTATTGGGGATGGGGATAAAAGACCTTCATTAAGAAAAGTCCCTGCGCAGGGGCGGACTGCGGTGCAAGTCTTCGATCTTTTGCTTGAAAGAGAGTTTCAATTTCATTGATTGAACGCTTGCCTGAAGCTACATTCAATAGCATCCCTACAATGTTTCTTACCATCTTATACAAAAAGCCATTGCCCTCAAACTCGAGGCGCACACCCTGCTCTTGCTTCACGACATCCAGCCGATAGATGGTGCGCACGGGGTTTTTTCTGCAGGCGCCCTCGTCGCCTGAATTGGCAAAAGAGGTGAAGTCATGCGTGCCAACGAAAAGGCGTGCTGCCTCTTGTAACAGATCAAGTGAGACTGCTTTTCTAAAGTGATAGCGATAGAGCCGGTCAAAGGGCAGCACGACAGGTTCAAAACAGAGGTTATAGTGGTAGATTTTCCGAAGAGCACTTCTTTGTGCGTGAAAAGTGAGGGGAGCGCTTTCAATATGCAAGAGACGAATATCGATTGGAAGAATGCCGTTGAGTGCACAAAACAGATACCCTAGATCAAGTGCCTTTGAGCATTTAAAATGGGCCACCTGGCCACGAGCATGGACTCCGGCATCTGTTCTTCCTGAGCCGATAAGGCGTACTTTTTCCCGAGTGAGGGTGTGAAGAGCGTTTTCGAAAAGCTCTTGAATGGATATGGCATTTGGCTGCATTTGCCAGCCACTATAGGCTGTGCCGTCGTAAGCAATGATGAGTTTATAATTAAACGCTGTCATATCATGCATCACCGGCATCACTCGTTTTCAATAGAGTAAGAACTTGTAAAAAGTGGCGCTTTGAGCCCCTTTTCTTCTGAAAATGTAGGTGCAAAAAGTGTGCTTCTTACAAGATTTGAACGTGCAAGCGTAATTTTTGCAATTTCTGGCGGCGCAAACCAGCGAAAAGGGAATGTGGAACCAAGGCCGCGATTGATGTACAAAAAACGCTCTTTTTCTGGGAAAGCTACAAGGCCGCTCTTCAGCTTTTTATTCTTCAGAGGGGTGATTTTCTCCCAGATAAAGGGCAGATTTACTTGTCCACCATGCGTGTGTCCAAAAAGTAAAAGATCACCCGGATAATGCTCTAAAAGAGGGTAAGAATCGGGATTGTGAGAGAGAACAATTGATGGAAAGCGTGAATCTGTTTGATTAAAAGCAAGATTTGGAAAGCACTGTCTAGCACAGATATCACCAAGACCTGTGAGATTTATATAGCTGCCTTTTTTGCCGATTTGCACAGTTTCATTGTGAAGCACTTGAAATCCAGAGTCTGCAAATATTTTCTTGAGCTCTTCTTTTTCAGGAATGGGCTGCAACACTTCCGGGTCATTGGATAGCTTTTTTGAGGAAAAAATGCGTGAAAGGCCACGAAGTAAGACAGGCGTATGGTCACAGATGATGCGATAGCTACCATCAAGGGCTAAAGAGGTGTATTCTTTATAGTCGTGGTTTCCAAAAATTGCATAGCAGCCAAGAGGCGCTGAAAGTGAAGATAAAAATTTTTGAAGAGGCGCTGACTCTTCGAGCTCTGCGTACGAAAGAAGGTCACCTGTAAAAACAATCAGACTTGGCTTTAATTTTTGGATATGGCGTGAAATCTTATCGAGATAGCCTTTTGATACGTAAGAGGAGTAGTGCAGATCACTAAACTGTACAATAGTAAGTCCATCAAGCTCTTTTGGCAATAACGCTATAGGAAGTGTATGCTGTGATGTGAAAAGAAGATTTGGTTCGATAAATCGGGGCCAGATGCCAACAATTGAGGCTATACAGGCTGCATCCCAGAGTCGTTCAAGAAAGTGGTTAGATGTTTTGAATGAGGAGAAATGTAGAGACACTTAGCTACTCGTTTCAAGGGGATGATTCAATAAAAAAACCTCCAAAAAAGGTGCTTCTTTGGAGGTTATAAAGACCTTAGCGAGAGTGGGTAAGTTCAACTTCTTTAAGGTGACCTGACACTTTCTTAGTCATTTGGAACATATCAATCTTTTGATTTGTTCCTAAAACTTTTGCAAGTTTCGCATCTGGATTAATGAAACGCTTTGCATTTGGATCTTGAAGCTTATGCTTCTTGATGTATTCCCAAAGTTTTTTTGTCACTTCAGTACGTGGCATAGGCCCTGCTCCGACTATTTCTACGAGAGCTGCACTTACTTCGACAGGTCTCATCAATGCGGATTGTTTTTTTTCTTTCGCCATTGTTGCACTCCTTTTTTGTTAGGAACTGAGTTCATAAAAAATGCTAACAGCCTCTTTTAGCTTGTCTCTGGCTTTATAGTCAACCGGAGTTTGGTAAAAAAATAAAAATTACTCCCTGTGGCTGTTAAAAAAAATTTTACTTAGTTATTTTTGCAAGTGTTGCTTAAGTCGGTTTTATGATAGCTTTTTACCCAAAACGGGAGGGATTATGTCTTTGAAAGTAGATGGTGAACCACGCACACGGATACTACAACATCTAGATGCAATGTTCGAAAAACAATCAACCTTGCTCGCCAAATTGAATGCCTTTTCCCTTTCAAACGATCCTTTAGAAGATAAAATTGCCTACCTTGCCACACTTCCTGAGATCACCTCATTTTTTGATGCATATCCCTTTTTAAAGCAATATCTTGCCAGGCTTCCATTAGAGGCAGAATATGCTCTATATAGCCTTGTGGCAATTGATCAAGGAGCCGTCGTCTTTGAGGGCTTCAATGAGCTCGAAAATAAATTAGAAGCCTGCACAAAAGTACTAGATATTCTACTCTCACTTGAACGCTTTTATGAACCGCTTGGTGGTATTATCGGATACCATTTGAAGGTGTTGGGGCTCATGCGCGCTCAACTGAAAGGAGAGCCTGTAGAAAGCGGTGTGAGCTATCTCCCTCCTCCTGTTTATGATATCAGAGAAAATTCAGAAGAGCTGAATGAACTTGTTATGAAAGGAATAAGCACCCTGTGTGATATTGCAGAGCTTTATGCTGTAGGTGGCGCTGGAGATCGTTTACATCTTGTAGATGAAAAAAGCAACCAGCCACTTCCTGCGGCAAGACTTCTCTTTTTAGGGAAAACTCTTTTTGAGCTTTTGATTCGCGATCTTGAAGCGCGTGAGTATCTTTTTTATAAGCTTTTTCAAAAAGAGTTGAAAACGCCCATTGTGCTCATGACATCTCAGGAAAAAATGAACCATGCAGAAATTTTGCGCCTTTGTGAGAAAAATAGCTGGTATGGACGAGGCAAGGAGAGCTTTTTCTTTATTATTCAGCCTCTGACGCCGGTAGTTACGATTGAGGGAAATTGGGCAATGTCGGCGCCTTGTGAGCTTTTTTTAAAACCTGGAGGCCATGGAGTGATTTGGAAGCTTGCCAAGGATACAGGGGCGCTCGCTTGGCTTGACAAGCAAAAAAGAAAAGCGCTCCTTGTAAGACAAATCAACAATCCTTTAGCAGGGGTGGATAGTGGATTGCTTGCTCTTTCAGGCTATGGCTTCAAACATAACCTCGCTTTGGGTTTTACCACCTGTGCAAGGCTTGAGAATCTGCATGAAGGCATGAATGTGTTGAAAGAAAAAGAGGGCAAATTTGCTATCAGCAATTTGGAATATACGGAATTTTCAAGCCTGAAGATGCAAAGCGAAAAAAAAGAGCTCTTTGTTGCTAATACGAATATTCTTTTTGCAAGCATTCAAGAGATTATGCAGGCAGTTGATAGCATGCCAATTCCTGGTATGCTTGTGAATATGAAGCTGCCTGTACAGACTTTGCGTAATAAGAAATTGGTGTCAGTTGATGGGGCGCGCCTTGAGTCTACTATGCAAAATATTGGCGATGCCTTCACGGCAAAAAATGTAGGTTTATTGAAGACCTATATTATCGTAAATAGTCGCCTCAAAACACTATCTGTAGCTAAAAGAGCATATGATGGGGCAACATTTGGAGAAACGCCGGAAGCAGCTTTTTATGATCTGATGAAAGCAAACTGTGATTTACTAAGTACGCATTGTCAAGTAAAAACGCCTCCAGTAAATAGCATTGAGGAATATTTAAAATATGGCCCCACGCTTATTTTTTTATATCACCCTGCTTTAGGCCCTCTTTACAGCATCATCGCACAAAAAATTAGAGGAGGCGACATCTCGTTATATTCAGAGCTGAATGTAGAAATTGCCGAATGCGATATCCACAATCTTACTTTGGATGGCTCGCTTTTAATTGAGGCTCATCAAATCACGGGAACAGTTGATCCTGAGACAAAATTGAGGCAGTTTTCTGAGCAGGTTGGCAGCTGTACACTTATGAATGTAAAAGTGGTCAATCGTGGCATTGATAGAAGCACACAAAATTGCTACTGGAAGGGTCAGATTCAACGAAAAGAGGCTTTGAAGATTGTGTTGGAAGGTAATTCTGAGTTCATTGCCGAAAATGTAACCTTTCATGGGGCACAAGAAATTTGTGTGCCAGCTAATACAAGGTGCTGCGCGCGTCCGGCTGTAGATGGCAGTATAGAGCTGCATTTTGAAAAGATGAAGGTAGATAAAAACCAGAAGTGGAAATATAGTGTCGACTCTGAAAAGCAAATCAGGCTTCAGAAGTGTACGTGAGCGAGCAGAACTCGCTCACCTATTTTGTTAGGTTTGTGCCAACAAAGGAGTAGGTAAAAAACCTGCTTGCAATAAGAATGCACCGCTTGCCACAGCAGCAGCAATTCCCAGCGTCATAAAGAACATAGTGGCAATCTTATCTTCTGTCAGCTGTGATAATTTCATCAAAACTATTGTCGTCGTAAGAAGCGCCATTGCTGTTCCGAGAGGTGATTGTAAAAATTGAGAGAATGCTGTCCAGAAAGTAGCGATGTGGGGTTGTGATTGAGTCCAAAGGAGTTGACTTTTGGCTGCAAGGTTTTGAATGTAGGGTGAAGAGTAAATAAGCGCTTGATTTGTAAGCTCAACGCATTTACTGCTCAAAAACACAACACTAGTACAGGCCGTACTGTAGGCTTGCATTGCGGTTTGTGATACTTGACCTGTAACCACATGATAATTAAAACCTAATATAGTACTCATGACACCTCCATGCATTATTTTCTAAAAGTTGAGGACATGCTATTGCCTTTGTATAGAAAAAATCAAGAGTACTTTTTTTATAAATGACGTGCTGTGCGAATTTTTTAATAACCTGAGTTTTGGGTTTATTTGCCTGGTATGCAGCTCAGGAAAATCACATAATCACAGGCCAGCACGCAATTAAAAGTCGGTTGGCTTTCAATTTATTTATCTTGTAACTGAATGACATCAACAGAGTTAGAGATAAAGTTGGTTACATAAGCCCATTTGCCATTGGGGGCTATTGCCACTGCATTGGGAGATTGTCCAACGCCTATTGTTGGAGGGATCACTTTATTTGTGCGGGTATCGATAATATTCACAGTTCCTTGACCTGCGGTGAGATTAGTGAAGTTACTTCCTGCATACAGAGTATTGTAGTTCGTCACGTAGGCAAAACGGCCATTTGGCGTAATTGCAATGCCAGATGGTTGTATCGCAAGGTCAATTGTCTTCACTATTTTAGGGTGATGAAATAATTTGACAACGCTTACGGTGGTGCCTATTGGAGCAAAATTATTGCTTCCAAAGTTTGTGACATAGGCATATTTTCCGTTTGGCGTTACAGCAAGGCTAAAGGGGCCGAAAAATCCAGAGACAGTAGCGATTACTCGATTGTTTTTTGTTTTAATGATGCTCATGGTGCCAGTACCTGGATTGCCATCAACATAATTGATTACATAGACAAATTTACCATTTGGGGATAAGACTAAGGCAGCAGGAGCAAGCCCTACTGTAATTTCTTTAATAATAGTCTTAGTTTTTAAATTTACCACACTCACGGTTGTTCCATTGCCACTTCCAACACCTTGAGAGCCTCCATAATTATTGACATAGGCAAATTTGCCGTTGGGAGTGATTGCTACACCTGATGGACCGTCAAAGCCATTGATAACCCCGATAACTTTATTTGTATGGGTGTTGATAATAGAAAGTGTTGTGCCGTCGCTATTTGCTACATAGGCTCTCTTGCCATCAGGGCTGACAGCTATTCTAAA
>JAHFTM010000266.1 GCA_023269335.1 Chlamydiia bacterium | reverse complement strand
CATACTTTCCGCTCCTCGAGAAAGTACTTCCGTAGCCTCGTGCGCCTTTTTGAGATTTTGGGCTTTCATTGCCGCGAGCGTTTTTATGCAGGAAAAGAGGCAGGGTGGGGAGCGCAGGTGATGGAGCATCCTCAAGTGCGGCTTGTTCTGTTTTTGGATGTGGATTTAGCACCCAATGAGATCAATGTTGATTTTGCGCATCATTTGCTTGGAGATCTTCCAAAACTTGGCACAATAGGCTTGTGGTGTGCTCTTCATGGTGAATCTATTTTGAAAGGTGGTATGCATCATCTGGAAGCGCAGTTTATCTTTGAAAAGCTGACACAAGATCTGCAAGCTATCGGTGTTGAAATGATGGGTCCCTTTAGCGATTTTCCTTACCTTAAGCAAGCCTTTACTCAAGGTGAAATCTGGAAAGTTGCTCCTCAAAGAGTGCGTAGGTTGCTTAGTCAAGGCTACATTACAAAAGAGGAATCACAGCGCTTTTTAGTGCATGGGGCACTTGGCTCCCACTTAGAGAATCTACAGCGCCATGATGGTTATAAAGGGTTCAATCAGAAAAATGTAAATGTCATCATCAAAAAAACGGATCCGCGTGAATTTACATCTGCAGCATAGCAGTGGATATGATTGCTGTTCGCTGAAGCAAGATGTGATGCAGTAAGAATATAATCAGATAAAAAGGCGATTTAGGATCGCCTTTTTTTGTCGTAATATCGTTGGCATGTCTATTGCCGCACGCCTCTTATTTTCCTTTAATGTGCAAAGATTTCTCAATGCAAGATAGGTGAGCTATTCACAATCTTTAGGTTTGGTCTCAATAGCAGAAGCTTTTCTTGCATCTGTTGACTAATAGGGCAGTCGTGAAGATAAAGAGTTGTTAATTTTGGTAAGAATAGTAGCTTTTTGAAAGAGGTCAAGTCAGAGTTGTCTGTGTTGATCCATTTTTGAATAAAGGTATCATTTATATGAGGAGATTTCGATAAAGAAAGAGTTTTAAGAGTTATGAGCTCTTCAAGATAAGCGAATAAATGAAAGCAATCAGAATCTGGATGTGCAATTTCTAGTTCTTTGAGATGAGGAGCCATAGTCATTATCATAGCCATAGGCGCTGGTATACATTCACGTTCGCCAAAACCTTTCACTCTATCGCCATGAGGAGCAGTGACAATTACAGCCCAATTAAAACGATAGGTAGTAAGATTACAGATAGTTGCAGGGTCAATATTGTTGGTTTTCATAAACTGCCTGGCTTCATCTAAGGCACGGCAGCTAATGCGCTTTTGGCAGCACTGTGCACGAATGTATTCTTCAACTTTGAATTCGTCTGGAGATTGGTTCAGATGATATGATTCAATGAGTTGACAGACAACAAGAGGTAAAGGGGTGCCGAATGCAGCTGTTTGCGTATAAAGTTCTTTTAATACAGAATTGTTGAAAAGGGCTTGCACTTCACTATTTATAATACGCACTGAAGGGTCTGCAAGAATTGGGTGGAGCTGGACAGACATATCAGGCTGAGTAGTAGTGGTAAGTTTTCTTTTTTTTGCTTCTGGCTCTTCAGCTGTAGTAGAACTTGAAGAAGAGGCTTGTTCTATTGTTCGCTTTTGACTCATACAGCCAACCTCTCGAAGAAGTTTTTTGAAAGCTTGTTTAAAAGCAATTTCTGACTCTTTCCAGTGAGGATCTAGCTGAATTTTTTCGCGTTCAATAATCTGTATAAGCTCTTTTATCCTTATTACATCTGTTGCTTGTTTCCCTGTCCCGCGTGCATAGCCAAATGTATCTAAAAATTTCTTTATAATTATTTGGTGAGAAATTTTTTTATCTCTTTCAAACCAATTGTTTGTTACTTGCGCTGGTGCTACTAAAGTAGATGAAGGTACTGTCATAAATGTTGAGCCAAATGTTCATTAAAAGATTGATCATACAGCACGGTAGAATTAATTTCAATAGTATGCGTCATTTTTGTGTTAGTATTATTAAATATTGATCATTATTTGTTGTTTTGTATATAACTGCTCCATTAATTTATTTAAATAATGAGAGTGTTAATATGAGTTTGTCTGTGACGACATCGAATGTACCGAGACCCTCTGGTACAAGTGGGCCAAGTCAGGCTTCAGTGGATGGGGATAGCCAGCCTTCAAAAGCAGTTGTGATAGCGCGCTATGTGACAAGTGCAGCCACACTCTCATTTGTTGGATCTTTAGCTGCAGTTACTGTCTTAAAGTCTTTAGATCTCAAATCTGGAACTCACGAAGTGGGTAATGAACTCAATAAAGTAGAAGGGACAGACTCGCTCAAGCATGAAGTTTTGCTAAATGTGGTGCAAGCGGCTGATACAGTTGGTTTAGATTTGGGAAGTTCAAGTGATGCTCATTCATATGTAAATCAAGCGCTCTCTTCTTTACGAGATTGCAATATGGCAGGACTACTCATGGTACAAGCGAAATCAACGGTGGATTCCGTAGCAACGCTTATTGAAATGGGAACAGGTTATAAAGTTCCGCGCGTTGTGCAAGTGGCAGCAAGAGCGCTTGCAGTCACAAGCGTAGCCTATGCTTATGAGTGCACTACCTATACAACGGCTTTTCTTCTTGTTCGCTATGGAGTCCATCGTGTAGTTGGTAAAATAGGCAGCTTTTTTTTCAAATAAAAGAACTGCTTTAAAAACTAATCGTCGACAGGCAGTCCAAATGTTTGTGGCGGTTTTTGGGTTTTGTCAGGCGGTAAACCAAACCGTTGGATAAATTCAGGTTCAGGTTCAGGTTCCATCTGAGGCTCAGGCGTGTTAGGGGGTGCTGGAGGAAAAGGTGGCCTGCTCATTTTGTGATATAAA
>JAHFTM010000265.1 GCA_023269335.1 Chlamydiia bacterium | reverse complement strand
ACCTTAAAACAGATGCTGCGTTCGGCGTCAAACTTGAAAATCTCTACTCACGCTCGAACGAGCATCAAACAACTTATTATCTGGCTAAGCTTCCTTTACAGCTAAAATGGAATAACACAAATAGCCTTTTAGACCCTCTAAGAGGGCAGACGATTCAGACACGTATTATCCCTGCCTATCAGCTTTTTTCCCCTACCTTTACCTACCTCAGTCATACTACTACAGCAATGCTGTATCAGTCCCTGTTCAAAGACAAAATGACTCTCGCCGCAAAGCTTGTTCTGGGTAATATTTTCGCGGCAGCACAACACACGATCCCTAAGCCCGACCGCTTTTTCTCAGGCACAGAAAACACCCTACGTGGCTATCGTTATCTCACTGTAGCACCGCTTGATCGCAAAAGAAACCCGATTGGCGGCAGATCGATTCTGGCAGCTTCCCTTGAAACACGCTTTCGATTTGACTCAGGCTTTGGATGGGTCATGTTTTATGATGTAGGGAACGTTTATTCAGCCACCTTTCCAGTGATTGACCATGGTTTTTTACAATCAGCGGGTGTTGGAGCGCGCTATGCTACGCCGATCGGACCACTACGGCTTGATGTAGCAGTGCCACTCACCCCCAGACATAAAATCGACTCTCCTTTTCAAATCTATTTTAGCGTCGGGCAAGCGTTTTAAGGTTTGACTGCGAGGCGCGCACCATACAGATGAGTAAATTTTTCACGCATTAGCCAGAAAGAAAAATAAAGAAGAAACTCATAAAAATCATCTGATTTAAAGAGCTTGCAATCAGGTAGATTAGGATCACGAAGCTCATAGGGAGCTGTAAGCTTAAGATAGACCGCGTGATGCCGTTCAAATAAAAAGCGTACGCCAGTAGCTTGGAGCTGAAATTGATGGAGTTTAAATTGCAGCTTTTTTCCTAAGCTTATCGTAACGCGACTGATCACTTCTTCTGGGGCTGCATCGCCCACTATTCTTTTTGCACACTCATGCGATACTTGATACATGTGCTTAGCAACAAAAATATCACAAAGTAGCTTTCTGTCAGAAGAGGAAAGAGCTTCGTGTAAAATGCGAAATTCAGACAACAACAAATGAGTTCTCTGGTTTTTATTTTCTATTTTTAATCGCAGCTTTTTTGCTAGGTTGATCATAGTCTCAAAAAAGAGAAGTGAGAGGAAGTCTTCTCCTTCAAACATGTTCTTTGTTAATCTTTCAGTACACACAGCTAGATATATGTGCCCTTTAGTGTGAGCCACCTTTTCTTTCAACTTTAGAAAATGTTGTGGGATATCTTTTGCGGGTATGTATTCATTAGAGAGTTGCTGAAACGCTACACCTTTCGTGCGCAAAATACGCACATCCGTATAAAAAATCCTACTTTCTTTATGCCAACTTTTCAGCTGATTTTCAAAATCTTTACACTGTTTCTCCATGTCTAGTACAATCTGATTCCACAGACTACTCACAGGCGAAACCACTTGACGCTCGAGATATCTAGCTTTATAGGCGCGTCTCAGATGGTATGTACCTAAGCTGCTTGTGGCAAACTGAGTCACCTGAAAATGGGCCTCGTTACACTGATCAAAAGTGTCAATGGATGGCTCTTGAAAAAAACGCTTACTTTTTTTGCGGAATTTATCAAGTGCATCCAAAAACCGATTTTCTATACGTTCATCACTAAAAAGAGAAGAGAGTCTCCACTGAATAGGTTGCAAGTAGCGTGCTTCGGGTGTTGGATACATGGAGATATACGTAGGATCATGGCGAAGGCGTTTGATAAGATAGCTCACTGTGCTGCCATGACAGATCCCGCGACCTAAGAAAAGATTTAAATCTATACGAATCCTGCTGCACTCAACAAGTGCACCTCGAATGTGACTTACTTGATTTATTAGCCTCTTTCCTGCTTCTTCAAGTATCTCTGCACAGTTATCTAGAGCTAGCCTATTCCAGTTTATGGAACGCGCTCTTACATTATTAATCGCTTGTAAAAATATATTCCCAGCTTGCAGTCTGAGGTATTTCATATTAGGAATGTGTCTGTTTTGCTCACCGAGATATTTCGTTTGCAGCTGAAGAAGATGTGGATAAAGAGTCATAACCAGAATAACTTTTAGCCTAATCGAAAAACTACAAGCCACTTGCAATGGATTTTTTTGTTGGCTGCAAAGTTCCTTATGTACACTTTGTTTGAGTGCTTCGACAATTTGAAAAGTGCTTTTCCACGTACCGAGTAAGATTTTTCGTTCTGTATTGATAAACACTTGGTTAACAGAAAAAACACAATGGGCAACCTTACGTAAAAGATAGGCTGTACACTCCTGTTTTTGCATACTACTCAAATCAGTGGGTAAAATAACATGAGGAAGTGCAAAAATGGCATCGATTACTCTGTGAGGTGAACAGTACAGCGTCATCTGAGATAGGTCTAAAGAGCCCTCCACATTGTTATGCACTAACTTAGCAAGACGTGCATCATCAACTGTATCGATACTAATACAAGATAAGGGAGAAGGAGTTCTACTCGAAGAACTATCAATATAATTATTAAGAATAGTCATAAATAAAAATTTCAGGAGATTAGCACATCAATTTATTTTACTCAACAGATTACAACAAAAGTAGTCAACAGGATCTACTAAATATAATTTAAGTAACCAGTAGTCCAAATCAAAAACTGTTCGAGTTAATTTTAAATTGAACTACTAATGCTCAGCTCTAGGAAGCCCTGATAACGAGACTTACAGTCTTTTTGTCATCTACGATATGAACTGCTCGTGAATTGTGCTTATCAGTTTAAAATTGTATCGGTTACAATAGGAACATGAAACGCTTTATATTTATATTT
>JAHFTM010000264.1 GCA_023269335.1 Chlamydiia bacterium | reverse complement strand
TGAAGCGTCGGGCTATATCGCGGGCAAGCTCAACGTGCGCCTCATTATCACGACCTACAGGCACCACATGGGCTCTGGTAAGCAGAATATCGGCCGCCATCAAAACAGGATATCCTAAAAGCCCAAAGGGGATTGCTGATTCATCCATTTTTGCGTTTTTAGCCATCTCTTTGATGCTCGGCAAACCCTGGAGACGGTTGATATTTACAAGCATTTCAAAGATGAGATTCATCTCATATACTGCCGGTATTGCCGACTGAAGGTAAATAGTTGATTTTTTAGGGTCATAGCCACAGCTTAAATAATCAAGCATCATCGATTTGATGTGTTCGCGCGAAAGTAAAATATCTTCTTTTTCTTTTTTGGTTGTTAGCATGTGCAGATCAACAATACAAAAATAGCAGTCATACTCATCTTGATATTTGAGTCGATTTTGAATGGAGCCGACATAATGGCCAAGATGTAAAAGACCGGTAGGACGATCACCAGAAACTAACCTTTTCTTTTCCATAACTACTGCACAACCCCAATTTTTAAAAGCAATTCACAAACGATAATAGTAAGCGATACTACTATCAATAGCAGTAAGCCTATTTTACCGCCTCTGACATGATAAGGTGAATGAAGATGAAGGACATAGCGCGCTCTATACACCATCAAGGCTGGAATCAAGGCAAGTAAAGTGACCACACCAAAGGCACCTGCATATTCCAAAGCTAAAAAGAATGCCCGTGGATAGGAAAGAGCAAAGTAAAGTGGTGGGACAAAGGTAAAGAAAAAGAGCTTCCACTTACCCCTTGCTTGTTTTTCAATTTTTAAACCATCTGCTAGAAAGTCAAAAAGACTCACAGAAACTCCGATAAAAGAGGTCAGGATGACAAACAAAGCAAACGACTGCGCAATCCATGGGGTATGAGGTAGGCTTGAAATCTCGGCTATCAAATCAGTCCCATTCCACCCCTTGAGATACGCATTTTCAATGCTGAAGGAACCGCTTTGAGGCACAACGCCAAGTATTGCTATCTGCCATAGAATATAGGCAATCAGAGGAATTCCACTGCCGATCCAAATAGCCTTGCGAAGTTGTTTAACGTTACCATGAAGATATGTCACAAGGCTTGGGATGATGATATGAAAGCCAAAGGCCGTGACAATGGTAGAAAGTGAAGAGATCATAAAGCTGTAGTTTGCCGTCTTCAAATTTTCAAGACGAACTTCAGGAAAAGATAGCGTAAGTAAAAGCACAAAAGAGATAACAAGCCCAACCATTAAAAAGCGATTGATCTCATCTACCATTTTCATTCCCTGGCGAAGTAGCAAACTAAACGCCAAAAGAAGAGGCAAAATGCAGAATATATGCGCTACTTGATAGCCTACAATTTTTTCTAATACACCTTGAAAAATAGCTGTCGAAACAGCAATGTAGGCGGTATTTAACGAATATAAAAGAAAAAGATAGGCTACCCAGCTGACAGCTTTTCCATACTTGCCAAGCGTCTGACTTGCCATAGAAATCAGATTGCCTTGCGTTTTTAGCGATAGATTTACCTCTAAAATACAAAAAGCCGAATAGGTAAGGTAGAGCCAGCAAAAAAGCATCGAGAGTATTGATGGAACAAAGCCCGCTCTTCCTGTGGCGACCGGAAGGGCTAAAACGCCAGCTCCAATGGTAGTGCCGGAAATAAGTAAGATTGCCCCTATGAGCCTATTAGGGACAGATTTATGCTCGCTCATAATCTACCCATCCTGTGCAAGAGTGTCATGAGTAAAATTGCAAATGATGTCGCCAGCAGAATCAGTAAAATTGGCCGATTAGCGATTCGAAAATATCTCTTTTGAAAAGTGCTGTTTTTTTTACCAAAGAGCGCCATCAATGGTGGAAGCATACCAAAAAGAGCTACTGCACAAAAGCCACCAGCGTACTCTAAGGCTAGTAAAAAGCTATCTGGCCGTGTTAGGGCAATCACAAAAGGCAGGACAAGTACTGCACTAGTCAGTAAAAATCTGCTCTTTTTTGTCATTTTTAAAGGAGAAGAATGAAAAAATCCATCTTTCAAAAAGTCAAAGAAGCTAAAAGCAATTGGTAAAAAAGAGGTGGCAATAGCAAAAAATGCAAAAGCACGTATCACATGGATGACTGCATGCGAGTGTGCTGCGCGCTCAAGTACCTGCGTAATGATCTCTCCATTTTTTTGCGCCGCTAGCCATTCAAAATGGCTATTTATTGGGGTGATGCCCAAGATCACAAATTCAAAAATAATATACACAAAAAGTGGGATCAGGCTGCCATAAATAATAGCGCGCTTTAACGCCTTTTCATTTTGATCGAGATAGCTTGCAAGCGAGGGGACCAAGTTATGATAGCCAAAGCTGATGATGAGTATAGGAACGCTGAGATAGGCAAAGCTCCAATCAGCACGTTCAAGCCTTTCTAGCTCTACATGAGGCAGACCCACTGCTACAAGCAAAAGATAACAGAGAAAGAGCCCTGCAATAAGGTAGCGATTGAATGTATCGATAAAGCTAACGCCGCGAAAAACTGCAATAAATAAAACGAGAAAAAGTAGGCCGGAAGCAGCAGGAAGAGGTAGATCAAGATTACAAGAAAAGCTTGCAAAATCGGCAATAAAAATGCCGCCGCCGATAAAATAAGCAACCATCAGAGTGTAAAATAAAAGCGCAAAAAGAATCGTAGTACTTATTTTTCCAAGTTGACCTAATGTCTTTTCTGCCATGGAGATAAAGCTAATATTTAGCAGCTGAAAAGAAAGTGTTACCTCTGCTAGAACAAGGCCTGTAAGCAGCATAAAAGCCCAGGAAAGAAGAAAAAATAGAGTAGAAGGAAAAAAGCCGGCAGGCCCCGTGACACTTGGTAGCCCAAGCATACCGGCGCCGATCGAACATCCCG
>JAHFTM010000263.1 GCA_023269335.1 Chlamydiia bacterium | reverse complement strand
GCTTGAATAATCTCTTGCGTACCTTTTCTCACAGTCTTTGAAAATTCACCATCTTCTAAAAGACGCTCAGGTGATTTTCGTAATGTCGTTGTGATCATCTTTTCAAAATTTCCAAGAGGTACTTTTGCTGAAGAAGAAGATGGTGCTGAAACAGCTTTTTTTGCTTTGGAATGCGGCTTGCCTTTGATATTTCTTTTTATAGAGCTATTCTCTGAAGATACACTTTCTGGTTTATTTCCTTTGCCCAACTTTGGACCTTGCTCCCCGTCTCCTACCATATAACGTAAATCATGAGCGACTGCTGGCTTACTCTTGGGTTCCACTGATCCTGATGACATAAGCGCCTCTTTGTTTCATTTTTTTACTAATATAATTTATTTTAAATTTAAGCTAGCGATAGTTAGGTTTTCATACCCTACTGACAGCATTACTTTTATCAAAATTGATTTTTCGCATTTATGGACCAGTGATGATAAGTGCAGGTAAAGCGTGCTGTAAAGCAGCTCTTTTTTTAACAGAAAATCCTGAACAGTCCCTACAATCCAAGCTCTGCAGTGTTGCACATTTTGCAACTGCTGCAAGCATCTTATCATCCATACCAGTCGCTTCAAGGTTGAGATGATGGAGGTCTTTGAATTCTTGCAAAAGATCTGCTATCTCTTGTGTTATTGTGTTTCTTGATAGCTGATGATGCGCGGCTGTCGCGATGAGAATCGACGCACAAGTACATCTTACTTTAGCGGTGAATTTAAAAAAGATGCTGCTTTACGTGAGGAATTTTTCCGTGGTATTGAGCAGCAGATGGTACAAGCGCATGCCTCAGGTTAAAAGCTACGGTCTCAATAAATTAAAGCTTCCTGACTTTATTTTTTAGCTTGAGCTTCTTGTGCTGCCTTGGCTACAGCTTCTTGTTTCAATACTCTTCTGCTATTTTCTATCTCAATCTTTTGTGCTACCCAATCTGGATTTCCAGAATCATCATCTGGTGAGGCAAGTGCAGAAACAGCAGCGGCAGCTGTTGGGGCTGGAAGCGCATTTGCATGTCCTGATGGCCAAACTATTCGATTATTGTCAACAGTACATAGTGTAAGTCGCTTGAGGTCAAGAATATGAACCTCTAGTTGCGCGTCTATTGGAATATGATGTGTTTGTATATCTTTCCTGAAACAGGTTACTTTATTACAGCTAATCACATGTAGTTTCTTTACTTTATCTACTAACCTCCGTAGCTGCGCCATTGTATCCGATGAAGGTTTACTGCTACCCTCCTGCGTAGTCATAAAGGAATCAGCACCATTGAAAATCAGTATATTTAATTTTTTACATCTAACAAGTGGAGCTATTGCAGCAGGATGCAGCAAGCCGCAATCATCTAAACAAAGCATTTCAAGCTGTCTGAGTCTGGCTAAGAGAAAAAAAATCTCATCTGTCAGCCCTGCCACTCGTATATGCAATCTGCGTAAAGAAGAGGCTGCATGTTCTGCCAGAAGGGCAATTGTTGAGAGACTGCTTTGCAGTCCGTCTATTTCAACTGAAATGAGGTGACGTGCTGCCATAGTTGCAAAAATCTTCATACAAGGTGATAGAGTCTCATACTCATTTTCTTCAAGCACCCGTAAACAAAAATTATCATTTTCATCATATTCATAATTCACTTGCTGACTACTGCCATAGGCATAGTCAGCAATCAATTGATGTACATGAATTGGTAGATCGGCGCGCGTCTCATTAGGAGGCAAAGAAAACAAACTGCTTGACAATGAGTCCGTATGAGCGCTGCGTCTCAACGGACGTTGTATTTGGACGGCCTTATTATCTGTACAAGTTAAAGCCTCACTACTCTCTCTACTCATCATAGGTTGTAAAAGCGCAGCTACTCCATTTTGGTCATTTGGTGCGCCGTGATTCCCTACTATGAGTGACCTGCTTGCGCTATTTGAAGAAGAATCACAGCAGTAGTTATAACACCCACTACAAAGACTTTTTAATGATGATGCCATCCGTATCCCCTTCTTTTACAAATTGTTGTAGTTATGCAAAGTTTTCAACCATCCCGCTCTTTCAAATTTAAAGTATGATCAGACTATTGATTATCAATTTTTATCTTCTTTATCACTATTTATCAACAATAGTGAATAATTATTATTAAATAAATGTATTTGCATGATTAATCACAAGCGACTACAATAGAGCTTACTTTACTACTAGTGAGTGATTTATGAGTCCAATTTCAGCAATTACTAGTTATGGCTACATTGCACCAATTAGGGCTATTGAACCAGTGGTAGCACAACAAAGACAACCAGTTTCTTTCTTGAAACCATTAGATTCAGTTGCCCATATCCAGACAGCTGAACAAAAAAGAGAAGCTGTTGAAAAGCGTAGGCAGTTTGAAAACAACGTACAAGATCTCATTCAAAGACCAGTCTTATAAACATATCCTCTAGAAGCGCTTGACGCGCATATGACAATAAGGATGCTTACCTGTTTTCTCATAGTAGTGTTGGTGATATTCCTCTGCGCGATAAAAGGGTCGTGCTGGCACTATTTCAGTAGCCACATCCAGCCCCTTTTCTTGCAGTTGTTTTACAAGCTTCAGCGCTGTCACTTTTTGCTCTTCTGTAAGATAAAAAACTGCCGAGCGATACTGACTGCCGATATCAGGTCCTTGGCGATTACGCTCTTCTGGATTATGAATTTCGAAAAAATATTGAGCCAGCTTTTCATAGCTTAATTTTTCAGGGTCAAAAACCACAAGAACGGCTTCAGCATGACCTGTCAGAGACGAGCACACCTCTTCGTAGCTTGGCTCGAAAACTTGACCTCCAGTATAGCCAGACGAGGCATGAATCACGCCTGGAAGCTTTTTGAAAAGATGTTCCATCCCCCAAAAACAGCCGCCCGCAAAAAT
>JAHFTM010000051.1 GCA_023269335.1 Chlamydiia bacterium | reverse complement strand
AAACTGCGCGCAAACAGTAATGAGTATGCACTCGAAGGTGAGTGTAGTTTTTAACACCGAGGGTGACAATTTTTTTATCGACTGTGATGTGGAGCTTTTAGAAGTTGCACTTATGAATTTGCTTGATAATGCTGCAAAGTACTCCAAAGATAATCCTCAAATCATTATAAGCTTACAGAGACTTAACACTCACACAAAGTTGAGTGTTAAGGATAAGGGTATTGGCATTCCAGAAGTTGACATTGAACATATTTTCCAGCGCTTTTACACTGTAAATAAACTGGAATCTAAGAAAATGGGTGGCTCTGGGCTTGGTCTGTCTATTGTGGAGACAATCGTAGAAAAACATTGTGGTAAGATATATGTAGACTCAGCACCTATGCAAGGCTCAACGTTTACAATGCTTCTTCCTAATGAGCTTGCTTCGCAATTGCAGCTAGAGGGAACAATGGATCAGGAAAGAAAAAAGGAGGAATATGTTGAAAGTAGGAGACAAAACACCGGAGTTTCAAGCAATCGATAGTGAAGGCAGCCCTTTTACTTCTGAAGATCTTCTAGGAAGTGTAACGGTGCTTTATTTTTACCCAAAAGATGAAACCCCTGGATGCACCAAAGAAGCGTGTGATTTCCGCGATAAGATGGCAGATCTTGAACGGCGTGGTATTCTTGTAATTGGTGTAAGCCCTGATAATCTTGCCTCACATCAAAATTTTATTGAAAATCACGAGTTAAACTTCTGTTTGCTTTCTGACTCAAGTCTTGAAATGTGCCGCTTATTTGAAGTGCTCAGCGAAAAAAATGTTCATGGAAAAAAAGTGCAGGGTGTTGAAAGAACAACCTTTATCATCGATGATAAAGGCATTATTCGCTGGATTGAACGTCCCGTTACAGTGGAAAACCATATAACCAGAGTGCTTCGGGCTCTTGATGATCTATGATCAGCGTTACAATTTTAACAAAAAATAGCTCTCGCTATATTGAAAAAGTACTTAGCGCACTGCAGGAATTTGATGAAGTTGCCATTTTGGATACTGGCTCTACAGATAACACGGTTGAAATAGCGAGACGTTTCCCGAATGTCATTGTCCACTTTCACACTTTTGCAGGCTTTGGAGAGGCTCACAACCGTATCACAGCACTGGCTAAGAATGATTGGATACTATCTCTTGATAGTGATGAAATAGCCTCTAAAGATATTGTCGATGAAATTCTTCATACAGAACTAGACTCGCAGTGCGTCTATTCATTCTCCCGTCATAACTACTACAGAGGTAAGTTCATTAAAGGCTGTGGCTGGTATCCTGATACTGTAGTTCGCTTATATAATCGAAGTAAAACAGGCTTTTCAGATGCCTACGTTCATGAGAAGGTGCTTACAGAAGGTTTAAAAGTAGTTTCTTTCAAGGCGCCTGTTTTGCATTTTCCTTACAACACAATTGATGATTTTTTAAGTAAGATGCAGTTGTATAGCTCGCTTTTTGCAAAAGATAAACGAGGCAAAAAAAGAGCATCACTTTTTCAGGCAATCAGCCATGCTCTTTTTTCGTTTTTCCGTTGTTATTTTTTGAAAAAGGGCATCTTATTAGGCAGTCAGGGTTTTGAAATTTCTGCCTACAATGCAATCACAGCATACTACAAATACTTGAAACTACGCGATGCTAACGAGCAAGCCTAGTAGTTCAAATCAAATTTTTTTGCGGTTATCGAGGAGTTGGGTAAGAATTTTTTTATGGCCCGCTGAAAAAGCAAGTTTTTTATGATCAGCAAGGTCGATCCAGCTATATCCTAGAACCTCTTTTGATGAATAAACTTGGTAAAATTTTGGGTATAAAGTGACGCGAAAACGGGTAAATGAATGCTTTACCTCGTCAAAATTTTGTAAAAAGTGTGCCTGTAAAGAAAGTCCCTGCGAGATTTTTTTTAGCATGTGGCGCGGATCTTGCCCGCCCTTTTCACAAGCAAAATAGGGAAACTCATACAGATCTGCCATTATTTTGCCTGCGGCTTCCTTTTTTAAGAGAATATATGTACCTGAAAGGATAACCAGCACCTCGCGAAAAAGAGTTTCATACAACACCTTTTTGGTCTTCAATGGCAAGCTGTTCTGGGTTTTATTTAAGTAGCTTTGGCACTGGCTTTGTAGTGGGCAATGCAGGCAAAGAGGTGCTTTAGGCTTGCAATAAGTGGCCCCTAATTCAATTAACGCTTCAGCATACACCCAGCTTTCCTTTTCCGGAAGGATATGGTCAGCAAGTGCGCGCATCTTTTTTTGTGTTTTCGACTTCGTAATGTCTTCCTGAATCTCAAAAAGACGGGCGAGCACCCGCATCACGTTTCCATCGACTGCTGCCGCTCTTTCATGAAAACCAAAGGCACGGATAGCTGCAATTGTGTAAGGACCAAGACCTTTAAGTTGTTCTAAATCATGTACTTCTCGCGGTATTTGACCATTATGTTCTTGTAAAAGAAATTTTGAGGCTTCATGCAGCGCGCGCGCTCTTGAATAATAGCCAAGCCCTTCCCAAACTTTTAACACTTCTTCGATAGTTGCTTGGGCAAGCGCTACGACAGTTGGAAAACGGCGCATCCACTCCTCAAAGTAGAGAATCACGCGTGAGCTTTGTGTTTGCTGTAACATTACCTCAGAGATCCACACTCTATAGGGTGTGGGCGTACGCCTCCAGGGAAAATCGCGCTTTTCTTTTTGAAACCAGTGGCCTAGCTGAGTAAGGTCAATTTTTTGAGAGATCATGGTCAATCAGGATATATAAATCGAAAATTGTAAGAAATAGCGTTTTTAGGAAGAAAACAGATGAGAGATAGTTATTTTAATTTAAATTATAATTTGATAGATTGAAGTTAGTGAGTATAAAATAAAAGTTTATCGATATTTTAATTAATGGTGGAGTTTATGGCATCAATTAGTAGTCCTCAGCCAGATTTCAATGTACTTATGCCCAAAATGAAAAATGATGCAGTCGCAGCGGAAGCCGCTGGCAATGCAAAAGTAGTAGATAGTCTGATAAGGCAGGTTTTAAAGTTACAGCCTTCACAGAGAGTCATAGTCTATGATACAAACCTGAAAGAGATGTTTAAATTACGCCATGCAGAAGAAAGTCTGTCTCTGCAGCTTGTGCTGTTTGCAGTTGGTGAAGCAAAGAATGGAAATATTAAACAAGCAAAAAAAGATTTACATCAGGCCCTTGCCTACTTTGGAGAACTTTCTGAACAAGAAAAGCTAAATGTAGGAGAGGCAATAGTAGTAGCAAAAAAGATCATTGCACAAGCTGAAAATAGACCTAAAATAGACAGCTTACATGTTGTCAGAGATCTGAGTAGTAACGTTTTAGCAGAAGTGCAAAAAGGCCATTTGAAAGGGGCAGAAGCTGCACTCTCAAAAGTCAAAAACGCCTTGCTTTTAGTTGCTTTCAAAGACCGGGGTCGCGCTCTTGAACTATTTAAAGGGGCAGAACAAGCAGTACGTGAACTTCAAGAAAGATCGATTCCAAGAGTACAGCACACAGTAGGTGCGCAAACAAGTTCATCACTAACTACGCCTCAACCGGCTGCTGCCGCTGCCGCAGTTTCTACTCCGCCATCACAGTCTCCTTCACCCTCGCCCACTCCCTCGCCAGTTATGACGTCACCTCCATCTTCACCACCTCCATTAGTTGCTTCTTCAGCAGCATCAAGCCCACAAGCTGGAGCCAAAAAATTATCCAATAAAGAAATCCAGGAGCACATTCATTTTTGGGTACAGGAAGCTGAGAGAGCTGCTGTGGAGCAGGAATCACCTAGGCTTGCAGAAAGTTATTTTGTGAGAGCAGAAAGCTATAAAAATCAACTCCCAGCTGCTCTGCAAGAAAATGCAGCAATGCACATTACAAGTGCAAAAAGTCGCATTCAAAGTAGTCAAAGGACTGAAAGAGGACGACAAGAGCAAGACTTACAAGAGCTTGAAGATGCTTGTTTCAAAGCTATGCATAGTGGAAATTCAGAAGCTGTGAGAGAAGGTTATCAACTTACAGCTTACTCTTACTATCAAAAAATTAAGCTTCCTGAATTCAAGGAAAAAGCGGAGCAACTCTTTCAACAACTAATAGCATTTCGCGCTGAAGAAAACAACGCGCGCGTGAACGCATTAATAAAAAATGCAGAGCAAGCCATTATGAATCCATCGCCTGAGGCTGCCCAAAGGTTGGTAAAAAACTATCTTGGAGAAGCAGTAAGCTACAAGGACAAGCTGCCCTCACCTATGAGAGACGCCGCCGCACTTCAGATAGAACGTGCAAGGCAGCGCCTTTTACAGACAGGGAGCAGCTAAATAAGAGCTGCTTACTTGTGGCGCCAAGACATTATACTGGATAAGTAGGGGCTGATAAATGCTCCTGCAATGGCACCTATGCAGAGTCCAGGTGAAGCAATCAAAAGCGCAATTGCTGCTGCGATGAGCACAAAGCTGCGAAAAACTCCCTCAACTACTATATAGTCCTTGAATTTAGCAAGTTCAGCTTTTGTTTCTTTGGAAAAATAGATCCCCAAAATAAAACCAACAAGAAGCCCTCCAATAAAACATTCAAAAATAGAAAGTACAAGACTGCATAATAAAATGAGATATGCAAATGAATCCACTTTATTATTCATAATAAACTGCAGAAAATCCTCACCGAAATGGTGAGGTGCTTCCGGTTTTTTGCTTGGTTGCTGTCCAGATGATGTCATATACAAAACCCCTTTTTTTCATTTAAGGCATGTGATACAGTTTTTGTTTGCATTTGTCAAATGGAGTAGTTGAATTTTCTATGTCGATAAATCCTGGGCTTCTTAGAAAAGTGAACATCTGCCTTGGAATTTTATCTGTATTGAGTCTGCTTATGCTCACTTTTTTTCTCTTTGGCGCAGATGCAGGTCAAGAATCTTCTTCAATAGCTGTTCAAGTTTTGGAAAAAAATAGAACACCGCTTTCGTTTGGCTTCCAAGCAAAAGAATCAGAATATGCTGCAATCGGCGAGCCTTTTTTACACCTTGAACAAACAATGCCTAAAGGCCGGCTGCCGGATTTACGGGCTACATTAGTTAGTTATGGCATTACCTCCCGTCCTGACGCTCCTAAGGACAAAACACCACTCTTAGTAGGCATTCGCGGGCAGCCAACTCCTGTGACTACATATCGAGGAAATACTCTTTATTTAAAATATGATCCCAAGAGCCATTATCGCTGGTCATTTAGTGAAGGCAATGCGCCTACTGCTTGTTCGATTGTAGCTGATGTGCAAGGTGGACAAACAGTGATTGGCTTTCAAATGAAAGATAGTCAAGGAAACATAATTAAAGAGCCTTATGAATTTAGCTTTTTCATATTACCTGAAATTCCACTTCCCGCAACAAATGATGCACTTTCTGACTGGAGGATCGCTGGTGAAAAGGTTGATAATGCTCTCTTTGTTCGCCAGAAGGCCAAATGGTATGGTCAAGATCTCTTCTTACAAACATATGGTGGCCCCGAGTATGAATATGCCAGATTTAAAGAGCGCGTTGAATTTGAAGGGGCTGGATTTAATTATGCCTGCTACATCAAAGAAGGTGATCTTTTAACAGATTTAGACGGTGAATGGAGAGTTGTAGAAGCAGGTCTAGATTCCATTGGAAAGTCGCTTCTCCTAGTAAAAAAAGTAGGTGAGCAAAGCATTACTTTTGATCTTTGGGATCAAGAAGGTAAACGCAAAATTACATTAGAATTACATAAAACGCCTGTGCCACTTTCTCCTATTGTGAATCAAATGGAAATTAAGCTTGTCGGGGCTAGATCACGTAAAGACTGGATAGCCGAAATTGGCGGCAAGCGCATGCTGCTTCGAACAGATGACTGGCTTTTATGCCATGATGGCGATTGCGAGCGGCTGTCAGAGACACAGCAAATCGATGCCTATTTGAGCGGAGATTTGAAAGGTGAGCTTATTATTTTAGAAGGGACACAACGAGTGGATACGGAAATCTGTTTGGTAGGCGGTAAAGTGAACGAAAGTAGGACACAAATAACCCCGATTTCAATTCCCCTTTTTAGATCACCAGCAAGCGATAAGCATGCAAATGAACAAGATGGGGATCAAGAAAATCTTTCCAATCAAAGAGGTATGAAGCAAAATGGTGTCTCTTCAGAAAAAAATGGGGCTATAAGTCGTGCTGATGAAGATGATGAGGACGATGATGACGAGGATGAAGATGAGGACGATGATGACTATATATAATTGTTTACGACAGATCACTTTACTCCTGCTTTGCATTGCGCCGCTTTACGCAAATTCAACGCTTGTTGGTGCAACGCTTGCGCAAAAAAGAGCAGAACTTGAAGGGCAAATTTCAGAAGATGATGAAGCGTTAAAGCGCACGATCAAGACCATGAATCAAGAACTTCATAAACATAAAGAAGAGCTTTTACAGTTGAGCGTGGAAACGCATGAGCAGTACAAGAAGATGATTGCTGAAAAGCCTGATTCTGAAAGTGCCTCTCAGCTATTGAGTGAAAAGATTCCTGCTATTGAAAACCTTAGAGTGCAAATCGCTATACAAGAAAAGAACTGGAAAGAGCTTTCTAAAGGTCTTGCCACACAAGAAGACGAAGCCCTTTGGCATCAGCCAGACACAACTATCGGCCAGCTTGTGATTGACTATGGCTCTCAAGATCATGTTTATCTCATGCCCCCTGAAATCAGCTCGCTTAAAGTGAATATCAGCTCACAGCTTACTGTTCCCAGAGCATCTTGGAATGAAATGATTGACCTCATCTTAGCAAGTTACGGTATAGGTACAAAGCAACTTAATACTTTTGTGCGTCAACTTTTCTTTTTAAGACTCAATCAGTCAGGACCTGCAACTATTTGCGATAAGCGGGAAGAGTTGCTTGTCATGCCTATAGACAGAAGAGTCTGTTTTGTCATTACCCCGCCTCCGACTGAGCTGCGCCGTATTTATCAGTTTCTTGAAAAATTTGTTCCTCAAGAGCAAATGACCTTTCAAACTATCGGAAGTAATATTGTCATGATAGGTTTGGTCAAAGAGGTACTTGAGCTACATAAAATTTATGACTTTCTTTCTTCTCCTAAGCAAGCTCACCGCTATAAACTTGTCACACTGCAAAAAGCTCAGAGTGAAGAGATCGTTCAAATTCTCCACTCCCTTTTTGATAGCGATGGGGGGTTAGGTGGAGTAGGAGAGGGTAAACTTCCTTTTATATCGGGTGATTCAGCTTCTGGTTTTCGCGTCATAGCACTCAAACATCCTGCACAGTCTCTGTTTCTTTTAGGGCGGGCAGATCAAATTGAAAAAGCATCACAAATCATTACCGATATTGAAAGTCGTATTAATGAAGCTCAAGAAAAAACACTCTACTGGTATCCCTGCAAGCATTCAGAAGCAGAAGATCTTGCAAAAGTATTGAGCCAAGTTTACGTTAAAATGGTCACGGCACCTTCTGCCTTTAATGGTGACAAGGCAAAAGATTTCTTTAGAAAAATGCGTGATTCAAAACCACAGCCAAAACCGCAGATGGATGAGGGCAATGTTCCTCCACTTATCGTAGCACCACCGATGGTTGAACCAACAGATCCCTCTAAGAGGCGCCCTTTTGACGCTCAGGACAATTTTATTGTCGACCCAAAGACGAACTCTATAGTCATGGTAGTGGAAGCTGTTCTTCTTGATAAAATGAAAGAGCTGATCAAGCTATTGGATGTGCCGAAAAAGATGGTCCAAATCGATGTGCTACTTTTTGAAAAAAAGATTACAGGACGCAATAATTTTGGATTGAATTTGTTACGGCTTGGAGAAGCGGCTTCTCATAAAAACCGCTCAGAGCTATTTTGGAATCATGGCAAGAAACGCAAATCCGATCATAAAGGCATTCTCTTTTTTGCTATTTCCCGTTTGAGCAGCTCGCATATGCCTTCGTATGATATTGCGTTTAACTTTTTGATGGCTCAAGAAGATTTGCAAATCAATGCAAACCCTTCTGTGATGACTGTCAACCAGACGCCAGCGAAAATTGCTCTGGTAGAAGAGATCTCTTTAAATACGGGTGTTGTAGAAATTGACTCGACAAAGACAGCGCATCTGAAGGACTCTTTTACGCGCGCCCAGTATGGTATTACCATTCAGATTACGCCTACTATCCATGCTAAAGCAGATGGTCTTGAAGAGCCGAATGAGAAAAAGTTTATCACGCTTTCCACAGATATTACTTTTGACACTACTGGAGGGCGCCACCATAACCGTCCTGATGTGACGAGAAGAAATATCAAAAATGAAGTGCGCATTGCAGATGGCGAGACAGTAATTCTTGGTGGTTTGAGAAGAAAGGTGTCTACCGAAGATCAAGAATCGATTCCTTTCTTGGGTGAACTTCCTGGCATTGGCAAACTTTTTAGCACAACGTCGCTTACTGACCACAGCACAGAAATGTTTATTTTCATCACACCAAGAATTGTTCCTGATGCAGGCGAAGAGTATCGCGCAATGCGTACGCAAGAACTTCTCAAACGACCAGGTGATCTACCTGAATTTTTAGAAGAGATAGAGCTTGCAAAACGAGATTCGAAAAGACTGCTCTTTGAAAAAAGTTTACGAATGTTGTTTGGACGTGCAGATGCATTTAATTTGAGTTCGAGGAAATCATGAGCAGCTCAAAAGTAAAGCTGAAGAATGAGTCTGCCAATACAGCAACAAAATATTTGATGCAATTAGCTAAAAAAGTAGCCCCAAGCTATTTCGAAGATGAAAATGAAGTGGGTGTACAACATGGTAAGTCGGGGCGCAGCTTTTCATCAGATGAAGAAGTAAGGCTTAACGCAAAAAAGCTAGGCATTCCAATCTTTGATGATCTTTCAACTTTTCGCATTGAAAAGCAGCTGACAAAAAAAATTCCCTATTCCTTTGTAAAAAAATATCTTTTTTTGCCAGTTGGTGAAATTGATGGCGGCATTCGCCTTGCTACCTATGATCCGTTTAATTTAGATGCCATTGAAGAGTTGAGGCTGATCGTCAACTGCGTTATCGAAACTGTATATGTGCCCAAGCAAGCGATTTTAGCAGCGATTCATGAATACTATCATCAAGATGATACGGCAGCTGATATTCCAGGACATACTCGGGCATCCGATGATGAATTCCAAGAATCAGACAATGAAGTCTATGATCTTTTAGATGACTCGTCAGATCTTCCGCAAGCGCTGCGTCTTATTAACTATTCTATCGCAGAGGCTATCCAGCAAGGGGCCTCAGATATTCACTTTGAGCCGCATGAAAATGGGCTTTTGATTCGCTATCGCATTGATGGTGTTCTTCAAACCCGTCTTTCCCCCTCCCAAGAGTTAATGTCTCAGCTTTTGACACGCTTAAAAGTCATTGCAAAGTTGGAT
>JAHFTM010000050.1 GCA_023269335.1 Chlamydiia bacterium | reverse complement strand
TATGTCGACAAAAATAGAGATTGTCCCTTTTGATGCAAATTGGAAACTGTGCTTTCAAGAAGCAGCAGTTAAGCTAAAAGAAACATTTGGCAGCCTGCCGATCGACTTTCAGCATGTCGGCAGCACCTCCATACCTGATTGCTTTGCAAAACCGGTTATTGATATTCTTGGTATCACAAGTGACATCACAGAAATTGATTCATTCAACAGCTCTCTTGCAAACCTTGGTTTTCAAGCCAAAGGTGAGTATGGCATGAAACAAAGGCGTTATTTCCAAAAAAAAGACATCCCCTGCATCAATTTACACATTTTTGAAGAGACAGATCCAGAAGTTATGCGCCATCTTCGCTTTTGCAACTATCTCAGGAAAAGTCCACAAAAAGTTGTTGAATACTCTCAGTTAAAACGAGATCTTGCAAAACAGTTTCCAAATGATATCGATAGCTACTGCTTGGGCAAAGAACAATTCATCAAAAAGATCGACATGCAAGCTGCAAAGGCAGTGACCACCCCAAACTACACATTAGCTGGTGCTGAAAAAAAGCAGAACTGGTCTGACGAAGAAATCAAAAAGGCAATGGATGTTAACATGCATTTATTGATGATCTATTTTGCCAAGTATGTAACAGCCCTTGAGATCGTCTTTGAACCAGATGTAACCGTCGTACGCTCTGAAATTGCTGATAACTACTTCAACCTAGTTATCTCTCCCCGCTTTACTAAAGAAAATGCAAAAGAGCGCCTCCAGCATATAGTCAGCATTTTTCAAGAAAAGAAACTGCCTTTCAGCTTAGAGCTCAGTCCACTTGACACTCCAGATAACCTTAAAGAGCTTCTCATTGAATCAGGTTTTAGCATAGCTGATGATAGCTATGGCATGTCGCTTGAATTAGATAAGTGGGGAAAAAATAGCGCTCACTTCCTCCCTGATCTAGAATTTTTTCACGTGCAGAACCATGCGACACTGCATGATTTCTCGAAAGTAATTGTAGCAACAGGAGAAAGCCCAAGATTTTTTGAAGATGTTTTGAGTAAAGCTCCAGAGGTCCTTTACAAAGATGGCGCTGCATTAGAAATGTATATCGCCTATGCAGATTCAATTCCGGTCGCAGCCGGCATAGTTTTATTCCACGCGAATGTAGCTGGTATTTATTATCTCAGCACCGATCCTTGTCACCGTAAAAAGGGCTATGGAACGGCAATGATGGAACAGCTGCTTGTACGAGCCAAAAATAAGGGCTATCATCTTGCAACATTGCAGGCTACAAAAGAGGGTCATTCCATCTATAAACGCCTTGGGTTTGTTGACATTGCCACCTACACAGAATTCTCTCACGAATAATCCTTACAAATCAAAATAAACTAGAAATTATTATACAAATTAAATCTATGAAATAATCAAATATAACTATATAATACTAATAATTACTAATTTAATAGAGGTATTTTTATGTCATTTCTTAGTATTGGCGATTATTCTTCATCATATTCTCCGTACGATGATCTACAACCCGGCAGCGCACTATCAGCTAACGATCCAAGAGACGAAGAAATAGCACGTTTACGAAGTCAAGTTCATCGTTTAAGTGATGAACTTGCTAGTCAGCAAACGAGCAACATTCGACGAGTGACCACTAGTTCCACTGCTCTTGTAAAAAATAGCTGCAAAGAAGAGCTTCGTTGTAATACCTGTGCAAAATTTTGGGCAACAGCCGCAGTTGTTTCTACAATAGCTCTTGGTTGTTTACTCTACGGTTTTAAACAGTTCAGTGAAAGCAGCCTTTTCTCACAAATTGACACCGTAGCGGGTCTTAATCTACAGGAGAACTCTTTTATTCAGTGGTTCGACAGCTATAAATGGCTTGGGTAATTGGGTAATTGGGTAAATGCGATATAGGCAAATCGCACGTCATATTTTAATTGCTGTTTCTCCAATCTGTACTCCTCTGTAGACCGCTTGAAGCCATTGCGTACAAAGCCTACCTTCTATGTGGCAGATCTGCTCTGCATAAGACAAACCTCCAGCAATTTTCTCAAGAGCCTCCTGCATTTCTCTTAGATGCTCTTTTTCTTCTAAGAGAATTGATTTCACGCTCACTTTTGAAGTGCCTTCTCTCAACACGTCATCATACACTTTATACAGCTCATCGGCACGAAGCTCTATTGCATAGGTGACAAGTAGATAAGCAAGTGAGGCAATTTCTCTATTACACCTTTTACCTGCCTGTTTCAAAAAGCGGCATGTTTGTATATCGAGTGCATGTAAATAATGCAGTGTGTGCATTCCTCCAAGCATGTATTCGACTGAATAGTTTTCTATCTTCTCTTGTGTGATTTTCTCAATCTGGCGCTTCAAATGGTGCGCATGGCGAAATTCTTCGGCAGCATGCTTGAGCATCTCTTCTTGCACAAGGGTTGGATGTTCAGCTTGGGCAATTTTTCTAGCACCTGTATTTTCAAGATATGAAAGCGTATTAAGCCATCTAGCATGCACAGCATCTGAGCTACAAATTGCTTGTAGTAGTTCATTTAATAAAAGCTTGTTTGAGCAAAAAGTTGCCATTAAAATAACTCCTTTTCCAACGTAAAAATGATCTGTTGATGAATCTGTTCCAGCTCGTTATCAGTTATACAATAAGGCGTAAGCACATAAAGCGTATTACCAATGGGTCTCAGTAAAATATTGTGGTTGAGAAAGTGGTGATAGAGCCTATCGCGAAGCGGATGAAAGTAAGAAGTACCTTCAGCTGTTTTATACTCTACCACTAAAATTGTGCCGATACTTTCACAACGATTTAACTTGGGATGATCTTTCCATTTCATTACAAAGGCTTTTTGCTTTTTTGCAATGCGTATGCGTGCATTTGTGCATTCTTCTTTTTCAAGAAGATCAAGGCTTGCCAGCGCTGCAGTACAAGAAAGTGGATTTGCCGTGTAGCTATGACCATGTAAAAGCGCCTGTGAGCGATCATCTGAATAAAATGCCTGGAAAACTGATTCTTTTACAGCTGTTACACCTAGCGGCAAAAAACCTCCTGTAATACCTTTTGAAAGACAAATTATATCTGGTTTTTCTTTCATTTCATGGCTTGCAAAAAGTGGACCTAGACGCCCAAAACCTGTCATACATTCATCGGCAATAGTAAGTACACCATGTGTTTTACATTCTGAAAGTAACGCATCAAGCCCCTCCTTTGAGTAAATCTTCATCCCTCCACTAGCTAGGACCAGAGGCTCAAAGATAAAGCAGGCAATATCTTCTTTTGCTAAAATAGCCTGCAGTTGCTTCAAAGAGTTCTCTTCATTTCCTCTCAATGGGGCATCAATCATCTCAACAGCAAAAAGATGCTTTCTAAAGGGCTTGTTAAAATCATTTTTCCCAGCAACAGACATCGCGCCAAAAGTATCACCATGGTAGCCATCTTTAAAGCAGACTACCTTGATGCGCTTTGTCTGTTCGTTTTTGTTAAAGAAGTACTGCAAAGTCATTTTTAATGCAGCTTCCACAGCCGTAGAGCCGTTATCTGTGTAAAATATTTTCTCAAAACTAGCTGGCAGCAGTGCAAGCAAGCGTTCAGCAAGTGTAATGGCAGGCTCATGAGTAAAGCCTGCAAAAAGAACCTGTTCTAAGATTTTTGCCTGGCCCCAGATTTTTTCAATGATATAGGGATGGGCGTGACCATGTAAATTCACCCACCACGAGGAAATCCCATCAAGAATCTTTTTGCCACATTCCGTAAAAAGATAAACGCCCTCACCCTTGACAACTGCTAGTGGGTCACAAGCAAGCTTCATTTGAGTAAAAGGATGCCAGATCACTCTTCGATCTCTTTCAACTAGACTAGAAGTTTCCATACTTCCTTTCTTTTCCATTGCTCAGCGCACTCCTGAATAGTTTTCACTGTAATTTGTTTATACTCTTCTAACCTGATACTATTTTTAATTGCTGAAAAGAAGCTGATCGCGCGTTCACTTTCTGTAACTTCATGACCATTAAAGATAAGCAGACGAATATCTACATTGCGTTTTTGAAGTGCTTCAATTGTTAAAAGCGTGTGATTGATACTGCCTAAATAGTTACGCGAGACAATAACCCAAAGGGCATCCCACTTTTGAAAAAAATCAATGGCAAGCAGTTCATCATTCAGAGGTACAAAAATCCCTCCAGAGGTCTCTATGATCAGTGGTCTTGTTGTGATGGGACAAATGATTGCAGCTGGATCGATATGTACACCTTCAAGCTTTGCTGCATGGTGTGGTGAAAGGGCTGCACGCAAACGATAAGAGCTTTCATGAACATGGCAATCTGATCCGTTAAGAAGCGCTTTCATCGTTTCGTAGTCGCACTCCTCCTCAGTTCCGCTGACTACAGGCTTCCAGTAATCCCCTTCTAAGGCACGAGTAAGACATGCCGAAACCACAGTCTTACCCACAGTAGTTCCACAACCTGTGACAATGATTCTACGCATGACTTTTTAAAATCTCTTGTAATGTATAAACTTCTTCATTTGTGTTAAAAGCATGCAACGAGATACGTAGAATTTCATAGCCGCGACGCACAGTAGGACTTACAAGCGCCCGCACGTCAAAACCCGCTTCTGCAAGCTTTCTCTGCAGGCTGTGCGCAGCCTCATTTCCCTTAACGTAAAAGGGCTGGATTTGTGTTTTGGAAGAGCATAAATTTTGAAAGCTTTTGATGTGTGAAAACAGTTGTGCTCGTTCAATATCAAGTAATGGCAGAAAATCATAAGCTGTACTGATGGCAAATTGATTACAAAGTGGCAAAGCTGTTGTGTAGATAAATGAAGAGGCAAAATTTACAAGATACTCTTTTAACCAACTTTTTGTCAGAACAATGGCACCAAGTGTGCCTAAAGCTTTGCCAAAAGTAGTCACTTGAGCAAAAACCTGTTTTTGTAGGTTGTACTCGGCTACGAAGCCCTTCCCCTCTTTTCCAAACAGACCCACAGCATGTGCTTCGTCGACAATTAGCCGTGCAGCGTAACGAGAGCAGAGTGCTGCAATTTCAATAAGTGGAGCTATCGAGCCATCGGTAGCATAGACTGATTCTATCAGCACATAGCACGGCGCTTTGCCAGCATTTTTTTTAAGTCTAGTCTCCAAATGCTTGATGTCATTATGTCTGAAAGCAAAACTTGTAGCTTTAGATAATCTAATTCCTGCCTGCATAGATGCGTGAATGTGCCCATCAAAAAATAAAGTATCCGAGCTCTTGATGCAAGAGGCAATTAATCCAACATTTGCCATATAGCCTGAGTTAAATAAAAGGCCCGCTTCAAAGCCATGAAAATGAGCGATTTTAGCCTCTAGATCTTCTGTATAAGAACTATTACCTGTCAAAAGCCGCGATCCTGTGGATCCAAAAAGTGGACGATTGAGCTGTGAATGTTTCAACTTCTCCAACACTTTGGCATGCAAACAAGCTGACCGTGCAAGGCCTAGATAGTCGTTGGAGGCAAAATCAATCATTGTAGGGACAGTACAAAGCGAACGCAAATTACCTAACTTCTTTCTTTTTTCAAGCTGTGTATGCATATGCAGGCCTTTTTTTCAGCTGAAACAACGTAAACATCTCATCATCAAAATCTACAGTAGCAGTGGGCACTACTGCTGTAAGATGTATACCACCGCCGTGAATGGAGTTGGCACCGGCAAAAAATGCGAGAGCATGCTGCTCTTTTGTCATCGTGTCTCTGCCTGCACTGAGGCGAATAGTCGCTTTAGGCAAAACAATTCTTGTCGTGGCGATCATCCTGAGATGTTCCCAGATCGCTAGTTTTGGCTGATTTTCTAAGGGAGTGCCAGGAACGGCAGTAAGCTTATTTAAAGGAACAGATTCAGGATGTGGTGTACGAAGACTTAGTGTATGGAGAAATTCAAGACGATCATCAATCTCTTCGCCCATCCCTAAAATAGCCCCACAGCACACACTTACACCTGCCTTTTCAACTAGGTCAAGTGTTGCTAGCCTTTCTTGATATGAGCGAGTAGTAATAATTGTCTTATAAAAATTTTCCGAGGAATCGAGGTTATGATTATAGGCATACAGACCAGCTTCTTTTAACTTCTCAATTTGCTCGAAGGTAAGCATACCAAGTGTGCAGCACACTTCAGCGCCAAGAGCGCAGATTCCACTCACCATTTTTAAGATCTCATTAAACTGAGAGTTTTCTCGAAGCTGTCTCCAAGCAGCACCTAAACAGATACGTGAAGCACCGCGAGCAATGGCAATTTTTGCTCTTCTCAGTACCTCCTCATACTCCATTAAGGGAGTTGCTTGAATACCTGTTTGGTAGCGCGCTGATTGTGAGCAGTATTTACAATCTTCAGAACAGCCACCTGTTTTGATAGAAATCAAGGTACAGACCTGCACTTCGCAAAGATCATGATTTTCTTTATGCACAGCATGCGCTTGAGATAAAAGCTCAAAGAAGGGCCTCTCATGCACTCTTTTGATTGCCTCAAATGTCCAGCCTGTGTGTATCATACCTAAAAACCCTCTCAATTAATCAGAAAGCACACATTTTTAGATCAAAACAAGCCTGTTTGCAACAAGTAAACCGACTTAGTTACCTACTAAGTAGTTGATGTAATTTATAATTGAGTCTATAAATGGCCATTTTTTTGTGACTACATTAACGAATGGAAGAACTAAAAACTAAAAAGTAGTTTATATAAACCATTTACAGGTTGGTATTTTTATGCTTGAAGCGTTATGTGGAAATAAAAACGTTGAACGGGTATTGCTTTTTCTTTTTGTGCATGGCAGCTGTTATGGAGCTAAGTTACAGAAGGTATTGAAATGTCCACTTACACCCATTCAAAAAGCATTACTGCGCCTTGAAAAGGGTGGCCTCATCACAAGCTACCATGAAGGAAAAACTCGCCTTTATGAGTTTAATCCAGCCTACCCATTAATCTCTGAATTAGAACTTTTATTAAAGAAAAGCTACACGTTGCTTTCCCCACAGGAGAAGAAGCTTTACTCTTTTGTACAAAAAGACAGCAGTGAACGTACAAAGCATGCCGAGCTTCTTCATGCAGTGTGGAGACGACTTAGCGAAGTGAAAAAATTGACTTTTCAAGCGCGTACGAAATCTAGCAAGCGAGAAGCTACTATCACAGGTTGGGAAGGCAAAGGCACAGCAGATGTCGTAGTTACAAAAACAAAAAACCTGGAAGATAATGGTAGAATGGAAAAATTTTTGGTTTTCACTGAAAAAGGCACTCGGACCCTGAATGAAAATCGGACCAAGGAAAAGGAGGGAAAAATTGGTTTTAGTAATGTGCTGCGTTGGGCATTTGATGAAAAAAAACAGATGATTTCACTAGAGCATCTGCGTCGAGGCCATGAACATCCCGTATTTTTGTTTCATTTTGCAGTGCGCGACGAGCGTACACTTTCCTCTATAGATGCGCATCTGTGTGATGGCGACAGCTATTTTGGCGAGATCTTATATGACGAACGAGCTATTCGATTGCATATCCGAGTGATTGGAGCTAAAAAGAATGAAGAAATCGACTATTACTACAGTTAAATCATCTCATGGGTGCAGGCGGATGTACTCTTTAAGCATTGCTTGCAAAGACCTTAGATTTTCAGCTGTTTGCGAATTCACACCAATTACAGCATTTGCCCTTATATTGACAAGCTCACACAACGCAAGCCTTCCTGCCGGGTTGAACTGCTTTATAACTTCTTGGCGTTGAGTGTTATCTTTATCTTGCAGTGCATCCACTACAGTCCCCCATGTATGTTCAAGCTCTGCTACTGTAGCCTGCTGTGGTGGCAAAATGCTAGCTGCAGCAGGCGGCGTAGGCGGAGCTGGTGGTGCTGGTGGTGCTGATGGAACAGGCACGCTTTCACCCTTGCCTGCCATGCTCACTTTCACCTGTTTCAAGATTGTAGCCAAAGCGTTCGCTTTATCTGGAGTATTTGCATTTTTTGCCACCATAATTGGCAAATGAGTTGCAAGGGCCAGCCTCTCTTGTGGCTGCAGCGCATCAACGCTTGCTGCCAACTCGAGGGTATCATCTACACGCTCTTCAAGATCTGTCACCAAACGCATCATCGCAGGCGGCATAAGCTGTTCTTCTAACTCTAAGCTTCCAGGTGGCTGTACAGGTGGCGTCTTGGCAAACTTTGTGATGATTTGAAGAAGCGGATTTCTACTGATACTAGGTTTTGTGATCTCGAATGTTTCTTTCGACCAATCTTTAACTAAAGTATAAAGACTGCCTTGCTCTATTTCATCCTGAACTTCTTCTCGCACCTGTTTCCATTTTTGAACAAGAGCTGCTAGTAGCCCCGCATTTACCGGTGCTCGCAAAAGCGTGGAAAGCATTTCATGCTCATCCAAACCATGTCTATCAGCTGGAGATAAATCAGCAATCGTAATAGGGTTTTTATCACCAAAAATGCGGCCCAAAGCAGCTTCTACATCGCTTGCGCGCATATTCTTAAAAAGAGCATCCAGTTGTACTCTGCACTGCACGTGGGTTGTGGCAAGCTCAATGCCATCTTTGTGTTTATTCTGAAGCTCCTGCAATTCCTGTTGATTGACGCCTAGCATGGCGCCAACTTGAACATGACGACTGCTAACTACCTCACCTTCTTTCATTCTAGCCACTGTAAAGCCACGCTCATCAAAATCAACTGCCAGCTTCGTTTTCGCACTTGGCGGATGCGTAATTTTTCGATTGATGTTGTCAGCCTCGTTTTGTAAAAATTCAAGCGCCAATTGTTTATCAATTTGCACTTCTTTAAATCGTGCTATCATAGCCAAGGCAACCTTACCAGCAACCACGCCACCTTCAACACTCACATTCAGTGTTTTTTTTATAGTGATAGCCTTGCCATTTTGATCTTTGGCTTGAATTTGAAGTTCCATTTGCCCAGTATCTGCGTGATAGTGAAGCTCTTGGCTCTGCAGCGAATAGGCAGTTTTCGGCTGAGCAACAGCTGCCGCTGCTGGATTTGGCACTGGTTGTGGAACTTGCGGCGGCACACCGCCAGCAGGAACACTTGTCATAACGCACACCTCTTTATATTCTTCACCACTACGATCATGTATACTCTATAAGATCCTCTGGCCTCGTAGGCTCTCTTTCTTGTGCAGCTGTATACTGCTCTGCTTCATCATGTCTAAATTGATTTAAACGAGCCTGATCTGCCGCACCAGCATAAGGAGCTAGTCGAACAAGAGGAGCTGTATTTGCTTGTGCATTACCCGCTTTATCTCTTGACAACACTTCAACTGCTGGTTGATTTCTTTTTATTTTTTGCGCTCTTTGCGCAATAGCAATAATTCTTCGTAAGGTAGCAGCTGTCCATTTATCTGCTTCAGTTACACCTTCTGCTGCAACTTCAGCTACGTTCTGTAGCAGTGCAAGGCGCTCAGCATC
>JAHFTM010000049.1:1367-9447 GCA_023269335.1 Chlamydiia bacterium | reverse complement strand
GGTGCTGCTGAATTTGCAGGGCAAATACCACTTATCCTCAAAGTCAATAGTCACGATTTGTTGCACCCAGAAAAAGATCCGCTTGGTGCACAAACAGCCTCAGTGCAAGATGCCTTACGTCTTGGCTGTGTGGCTATTGGTTATACAATTTATCCTGGCACTATAGATCGCAGATTGCAGTACGAGCAGCTACGAGAGCTGATTAAAGAAGCTAAATCATGTGGCCTAGCAGTCGTTGTCTGGACCTACCCACGTGGTGGAGCGATCAGTAAAGAAGGGGAGACAGCTCTTGATGTCATCGCCTATGCAGCGCAGATTGCAGCACAACTTGGCGCGCATATCATCAAAACAAAACTACCTACAGCGCATATTGAACAAGAAGAGGCGCGTAAAGTGTATGAAGCTCAAAAAATTCCGCGCGACACGCTTAAAGATCGTGTGCACCATGTAATACAAGCAGCTTTCAATGGCAAGCGGATTGTAATTTTCTCGGGAGGTGCTAAAGAAGATGACGCAGCGCTCTTCGAAGATGCTAAAGCCATTCGTGATGGTGGAGGGTTTGGATCAATTATCGGACGTAATTCCTTTCAGAGAAAGCGAGAAGATGCGCTGAAGCTACTTGCGCGCATCATTCGCATCTATGGCGGTGCTAATGAGTAGTTCTCTTGTTGTTTATTAATCAGGTAGCGAAATCTTTCGAAAAGGAGCAACATCATAACTATTGCCAATACACATAGTACTGTGATCAACTCTTAAGCCTCTGCTATACATGCCTCCAACGATAAGATGGGTAAATTGGAGCTGCTTACGACATCGTAGATGAGCCGCTGGATTTCCTTTATACAGCTCTTGTCCACTCCAAATATATCTTGTAAACATTGCTATTATAACGTCAAGCATTGAGGGCAGCTCCCAGCCCTCTTTACCGCTCTTGAGCTGGTTTTTAAAGCTCTTTTTTTTACTCTCTTCAATAATTGACAGTGGCAGTAAAGCCCAACCCGGTTCATCAATGCTTGTATTTGCAAGGCTAGTTAAGGCGCCCTCTTCAAAGTAGTTAATCTGTGATTTGTATTTCCCCTCTGGTGCATTTTGAGCGACTTTCTCGATTTCATTGGGAGTCATTGGTTGGCCATTGACTACTTTTGGTCGATAGTAAAGATAGCATATCTCTCTTACTCTTTTATCTGTGTACCCAGGACAAAGCCCTTGCCAAATAGCTTCAAAAGAAAGGGGCAACTTGGGCGCCGGTTCCACAGTGCAACCAATCTCTTTCCACTTTCTTGCTCCGAAAATATTGTCATTTTCTGTGCTTTCAAGATCTATCTGCAAATAGTCGGTGCACAGGCTTACTACTTCGTTTGGTAGAATAGTTTTTCCTAATGCATTTGTAATTGTTCGACGAAGTGGTTCTGGATTGGCAATCCAGTCAGCAATCCATCCCTTAGGTGGTGAGTATGCCTCAGTTAATTGCAAGCTGGCAACGTGGCTAACAAGTGCATCTGTAGCGCAAGCAGCTGGTGCTGTTTTTGCCGGGCGTGTGACGCTTTCTGAAAAAATAAAGCGTTTAATTGAAGAAAAAGCAGTTGATATAGTTTCAGGAATCATAAAACCCGCATTTAAAATTTTTTAGTTATAATTATACTACATAAATAGTGATTAAAAATAAAGATAAATATATAAATTATTATAAGTGAAGTGTAGCTATATAATAAGCCCTGCTTTGTCGAGTGCTTGTACTGTTGTTTTATAACTCATATGATGATGACTTTTGATCCCTAGGCTTTGAGCTACCTGCACAAACAGCTCACGGTCATCAAGATAAAGTAGTTCTTCTTTATCTACTTGTGCGATATCCAACGCCAAACGATAGATGTCAGTATCTGGCTTACGTAGATGTACAAAACAAGAAGAGATATAAAAATCAACAAAGCGATCTAGTTTAAATTTTTTGATTCTATACTCTGTTAACTCTCGGCCCTCATTGCTGACAACCGCAATTTTTAGATTATATTTAGCCTTTAGCTTACAGATCAGTTCAATCATTTCTGGATAGGCCTTGGACTGTGAATAGATAAATTTTTCAAAGGTGCTTTCAGAAAAAGAGCGCTTTTTATAAAAGACAATCCGCTGTAAATAATCGTGCAGGCTTAGCTTTCCCACTTCAAATGTATCAAAGGTCAGATGATGGCGCGCTTCCAGGTCTTCTAAATCGAGGTTGAAGGTTTTAGCCGCAAGCTCTCGACCTTTACGATCCCAGCCATTCGTTAGTAAAACCCCACCAACATCAATAAATAAAGCTGTAGCTTGCTTTTTTTTCATCTTCTACTTCCTTATGCGTAAAGCCTCATTGACGATTCCTTGAGCTTCTTGGACAATCACCTCAAGATGTTCTTTCCCAAGAAAGCTTTCGGCATAGATTTTATAAATATCTTCTGTTCCAGATGGGCGAGCTGCAAACCAGCCATTCTTACTTGTCACTTTTACACCGCCGATTGGGGCATCGTCTGCAGGTGCTTTTGTGATGATCGATTCTATCTTCTCGCTAGCAAGCTCTGTGGTATGAATGTCATTTGCCGATAGGTTTTTCAGCACTGTTTTTTGATCTTTTGTTGCCTTTGCATCGATCCTATCAAAAAAGGGAGTGCCAAATTGTCTTGTCAGTTCTTCATAAATTTTTCCAGGGTCTTGACCCATTTTTGCCGTAATTTCTGCGGCCAGGAGCGCTAGGATGATTCCATCCTTATCTGTCGTCCATACTGATCCATCAAGGCGAGCAAAGGTGCCACCTGCACTCTCTTCGCCAACAAAGACAAGCGAACCATCTGTAAGGCCATCAACAAACCATTTAAAGCCTACAGGTACCTCAAAAACCTTGCGCGAGAGCTTCAGAGCGATGCGGTCAAGCATTTGACTTGTGACAATCGTTTTACCCACGCCTGCATTTGTATTCCACCTAGGTCGATTTTGAAAGAGATAAAAAAGGCAGACGGACAGATAATGGTTTGTAGGTAAAAGGCCTGAACTTCTTGTCACGATGCCATGTCTATCATGGTCTGTATCGCAGGCAAAAGCCACTTCAAAGCGCTCTTTTAATTGTATCAACCTTTGCATGGCATAAGGTGAAGAGGGATCCATACGGATCTGTCCATCCCAGTCTACGGTCATAAAGCGAAAGGTTGGGTCAACAACATCTGAGACGACAGTAAGGTTGAGGTTGTATTTTTCTTTAATGAGCCTCCAGTAGTGCACGCCTGCACCACCAAGAGGGTCTACTCCAAGAGATATTTGAGAGGCTGAAATCGCCTTCATGTCGAGCACGTTTTCAAGGTCGTTAACATAGCTTTCGATGTAGTTATAACGCTTTGTAGTTGTGGCTTGAATAGCTTTTTCGTAAGGGAGTCGTTTTACACCTTGCAGCTTATTTAAAAGAAATTCATTTGCGCGCTTTTCAATGAAGCTTGTAATGGCTGTATCAGCTGGGCCTCCATTTGGAGGATTGTATTTGATGCCGCCTTCGCTAGGAGGGTTGTGCGAAGGAGTAATCACTATGCCGTCAGCACGTGCTATGCTTTTTTTGCGGTTGTAAGTAAGGATGGCATGAGAGATCACAGGCGTTGGTGTATATTCATCTTTTTCTGCGAGCATGACTACCACATCATTGGCTGCAAACACTTCAAGAGCACTCATTAAAGCAGGCCAAGAAAGTGCATGTGTATCCATGCCAAGAAAAAGGGGGCCGGTGATTTTTTCTTTTAGCCGAAATTCACAGATCGCCTGGCAGATTGCAAAGATATGCCATTCGCAAAAGGCCCTGTTAAAAGAAGAGCCTCGATGGCCTGAGGTGCCAAAGCTTACCTGCTCTTCTCGGTGTGTTGCATCAGGTATTTCTGTGTAGTAAGCAGAGATTAGTTTAGGTATGTCGATCAGCTGTTCTGCTGTGGCGCTTTTTCCTGCAAAAGGGCTTATTGTCATTATTTGTGTTCTCTTTTTTTATACTGCATACTTGAGCAATGTGGTTTTTCTGTCAATGTGTAGAGAGTTTGGTTTTTAAAAAACTTTCTCTCAACTTGATTGAGCAGTAGCATAGCTTTGACTTGCCTGGACTACTTTGCCGCGAAGCTTTGTAATTCCAATCACGTTTGTGATAACCATCAAAGTGATAGCAATGTCAGCAAGCGTCCAGATGAGGCTCACATGAAGTAAGCTGCCTACAGGCACAAGTAAGATGTAAAAATAGCGAAAGAAGAGAATTCTTTTTTTGTTGGCACGAGATCCAAGTAAAAAGCCAAAAGCCTTCTCACCGCAGTAACCCCAAGCTAAAATTGTGGTGTAAGCAAATAAAAGAAGTGTGACCACCACGATATAGCCCCCAGCTTGTGAGCCAAGGCCTTGAGAGAAAGCAAAGGTGACCATATTGGTGCTTTCTAAGCCTATTTGCTGCCAGGCTCCAGTGACAAGAAGAACGAGGCCGGTTGTCGTACAGACAATCATCACCATCAATGGAGCAACTAAGGTGACTATGCCGTCTATAACGGGGTTTTCAGAGCGGCTGCTTGCTTGCAGTATAGGTACAATACCGGTTCCAGCATCGGTTGCAAAAAGACCGCGGTCGAAGCCGGTCTTGATGGCATGAAAAAGGCCCATGCCAAGAGCTCCACCTGCAACAGCTGTAAAATCAAAAGCACTTTCAAACATGAGGCCAAAGGCATGAGGTATTTTGTCAGCGTGAAGGAATAAAATTACAAAGGCAGTACCGAGATAAAGAAGTGCTTTAAAGGGGACGATGTAGGAGGCAAAAGAGGCTATGCGCTGAATGCCGCCAAGAGTAACAATGGCCACAAGGCACATCAGACAGAGGCTTGAATAAAATGGATTCAATCCAATTTTTTCAAGCGGCAGAACGACAGAATTGATCTGTGCAAACAGACCTACTGTAATAGCCCCAAGAATGGTGAAAGTAGCAAAAAGAGCGGCAAGTTTTTTATACCCAAGACCATCGCGCAGATAGTACATCGGCCCGCCAACATATTCATTATTTTGCAGTTTTTGTCTGTAAGAGACTCCTAAGATTGAACTTGCATATTGGATAGTAGCTCCAAAAAATGCCATGATCCACATCCAGACAAGAGCTCCAGGCCCACCTGTGCACAGGGCAACTGCCATGCCAGAAATATTGCCAGTGCCAAAATTGCCTGCAAGTACAGCAGAAAGGGCTCCAAAACGGCTGATGTTACCGTTCATATCACCACTTCCTTTCTTTAAAAGAGAGGCAAAGCTAAGTGGGAGGCGTGTGATTTGAACACAGTTGAGTTTAATGGTAAAATAAAGGCCTAACGCCACAATAGAAGGGAAGACAATGCAGAGTGTGAATCCAAGATTGATGCTTTCGAGAAAATTCTTCAAGTCCATTATTCTACCTTATTTTTGTTCGTTTTTATGAATGAGAGTGTAGCAGAGCGAATTATATGCACCGCGAGGGCGTTGAATAGGAGGTGGTAAATGAAGAGAAATAGCCTACAGGTATTATGTTTTTCATGGTTACAGTATAACAAATACTAGAATTGCAGGCAATTTAAAATTAATTTTTGAGATTAAGGATTAGTTAACCCAGTTGACTGCGCAGCATCCAAGCACTTTTCTCATGAAACTGGATGGTTTTAATGAAAAGATCTGCGGTGCTTTCATCGGCTGCTTGTGTTCCTGTTTTAGGCCTTTTCGCAGATGTTTAATAATGCTCTCATGGTCTTTGAGTAAGTGTTGTAGCATCTCGTCACCATTCATTTTGCCTGAATTTTCATCTTCATTTTAGGACGAAGAGTATTTGTAATTACATGTTTCTGCGATTTTCAATTGCGTTATTTCTATGAGCTCTTCTTGTGTTATACTCTATTAACTTAATAGGTTGCTAGTAATGACATAGTATAGTTTTTATTTATATAAATATTTTTTAAATAAAAAAGCATTCAATGTGCTTAGTAAAGAGGTCATTACTTTTTCGGCTCACTTTTTGCAAACGCGGATTTGTTTTGTATAGGTGAGATAAGCAATTCAAATTGCTGTGAAAAGCGAATAAGAGCAGTTTTTGTAAAGCGAAGAGGTTCTGCCGGATTGATAGTTGGAACTACACAGGTAGTTGAATAAGCAGATTGCCGGGCCATTTCAACAGCTTGTGAAGGTGTCTTACCTTTTGGAATCTGAATGCCCTGTGAGGTGAGGTAGGCAACAATTTCCCCCTCTGGTACATGGCTTTTTTCAAGCATGTTCAGCTGGTTATGAATTTTATCAAACTGAGCTTTCTCAAAATCTTCGGGTGTATTTTCTTTACACCACTGTATAAATTGCTCGTTATATTTAGGTGAAATAACAGCTGAAAGAGAGTCTGTGACAAAATCAACAGTGTAGCTATCGAAAAAGCATTTTTTTATTTTAGCCACAAAATCAGCTGTTTTCATGTAAGATGGCAGGTGAGGATCACGATCAAAAGAAATTTCTTCTCTCAAAAATCGCTCTTTATCAAAAAAACTATCTTGGAAATTTTCAAAAACTTGTTTAGGACTAGGAGGACAGACAGCGGGCACTAGAGCAAATGATTCACCGCGGAGATCAGAATAAAGATCGTAAATTACATCTTTCTCATAATCTTTATAGATTAAATGAAGTAGTTTACTTCGAGCATCTTGTAAGGATTTTTGAATTGTCTCTTTCCAAGTTGGTGGACGCTTGGTATCTATAAACTCTATTAGGCGATTCAGAAAGCGATAATCAAAAAGAGACTTGTTCTCTTTGTTTATATCTCTAGAGGGGTGAAGTGAACTTACAGTAGCTTTTGTTTTTAGAGCGCAATGTAGCTTTTGTAAATCTGCAAATTCGTTTTCTTCTAAAAGTGAGGCAACGAGTTCGGGATTTTCTCTCGCTATCTGAATGTGTGTATCTACTTCCAATTCTTGCTTATCTGTTTTTAAAAATTGAAATTCACGTCCCAAGGTTTGCCACTTATCGAGCTTTTTTTGGAGCTTTGAGACTCGAGCCAATAGTGGACCTGTATGAGCAAATGCATGATAAAGTGGAGCAAGATTATTTCGGGCACTATCTATGAAAGCTGTTGATTCATAAGAGAAGCAAATACCCAACACATCTTTTGGAACCTTATTGATGAATTCATCTCCAAATACTGAAATCATTTTTCCTGGAAAAAGAACAGAGCCTTTTTGTGTTGCACCTGAAGAATTTACCATAGACGGTGGCGTAGTTGTTTTGGGTACTTGTATCGCATCGCTTTTTACATCAATCGGTTGCATAGAAACACCTGTATAATTAATTTGTTAAAATAGCCACAGTTTATTTAATGTAGAATTATATATTATAATATGAAATATAATCAACTTTTTCAGGTAAGGTAGTTCACTTCCAAATGAAACTGAAAGAGGAAGCTTTTCTGAAAGATTTGTTAATGGCAGTGGCAGCGTGGTTGGTTGAAATGTTACTTGAACTGTGTTTGATGTTAAAAGCTCAAGGCCTTTCAACTTTGGCACTATATTTTGGACTGTGTTGATTAAAAGTGGATCTATTTGCCAGCGAAAAAAGGTAGGCTTACTCATGACGATGCTTTTTTCATCAGTCACAGCATCAAGTTGCATTGTTAATTTTGGGCATTTCACAGCAAGCTGTAGTCCAATTTGGTTGTCTTTCAGCTGATGAGAAAAAGTCATATCCAGTGAATCACCACGAGCAGATGGTATGATGCCTTTTAATTGATGAGCAGAAAGTGTCTTAAGACTATCTGCTAAATCCATGCATCTTTACTTTTTTCCTATTCTATTTGACTCCGATGAAGTATACCTGAAAGCCTTACAACTAATAATCAATGGAGGTGCTAAATGAGTCTAGGCGTATTAGGTGGCTACCCTGAACCTAGTAGTATTGTTCAATTGTTTTCTTGTCGTGAGTTCTACTCAGTTGGTCAAAAGATCGCAAGCGCGGTTGAATCAGTCATTAACAAGGTAGCTAGCATAGCTGATTCAGTCATTAACGAAGTTACTAGGTATGCTGCAAGCACTTCTATCACTATTGCAATCGTATC
>JAHFTM010000049.1:0-1357 GCA_023269335.1 Chlamydiia bacterium | reverse complement strand
AAGAGTATATCCTGGTGATACTGTTGCTGACTTAAGACGTCGGATTTTTCGCTATGTGCCCATGCCACCAGATAGCTGCAGACTTATGCTTTTAGGAGAATCATTAGAGCCAGAGACCGCAGATTTACGTGAGTACAATTTGAGGTCAACTGATTGTATCTACGTTCTTCGGAAGAAAACCTGTACTTGCGGTCAAAATACTGTACTACAACTACCTATTAGGCAATTATAATTGAGTTACAACTGCCTGAAAGTCTTAAAACTAATAATCAATGGAAGGTGTTAAATGAGTATAGCAGCATTGGGTGGTTACCTTGAAGGCCATAGTATTGTTGATTTGCTTTCTTTTTTACGACTCTGTCCAGTTGGTCAAAAACCGACTAGAGCAGCTGAAGAGGTTGAAACTGCTGGTCAGAAACTAGCCAGCGCAGCTGAAGAGGCTGACACTGATAGAGCGTTTCCTCCACACGTTGAAAGATTACTTGATAAAGATACAAATAATCTATTCAAGCAGATGAATTCATTTTTTGATACATTACCTCCTTCTAAAGCACTACTTTCATCAGTCATTAACATAGTTGCTGAGTATGCTGCAACCGCTTCTTTTTCCATTAATGTTAGAGATCTCTCAGTTAAGAAATTTACTGTAGAAATAGAGCTTGGTGATACTGTTGATGGTCTAAAGCATAAGATTTATAAAAAAGCACTCTCTTCTCCGTTTGACGATCACCTCACACCTATTCCGCCTCATCGTTGTACGCTTATGCTTTTAGGAAAAACATTAGAGCCAGACACAGCTGACTTAGTACGTAAATACAGGTTGAAACCATCTGATTGTATCTATCCTGTTTGGAACAGTTGCTCCTGCTGTAAAAATGAACCAACAACGCTGCCTTCTGGGTAACCATCTAATAGAAGGAAAGCTTATCACTTTCATCTTGGTTCGAACATGAATAATTCTGCCCGTCAACCAATGTCATTGTTAATTTATAAGGAATTTTATGGCTAATCCACTTCTTTCACTAGCTAATCTCTCATTGGCGGACGGGACTAGAAACTTGAGCCACGGAGCAAACGATTTGCCAGCTCAATTACAAGGACGTAGGGTTGTTGTACTTCCGCCACTTTCATTTGAAAAGCAACTACTTCAGTTGATTAAAACTTCGCTAGCTTCGATAAATTCTGGCTTACCAGAAGTGCTAGTGAGTGTGGTGGCAGCTTATGTCCCTGCAATTGAAAATCAATTGGCAAGTGCCCTACGTGACCCCAATGAGTTGACGAGCACAATCAAACAGGACTTTATCGAGGTGTTGAAGCGAAAGCCTGAGCTATTTACAAAAAAAGTCGTTCTTCAGAT
>JAHFTM010000048.1 GCA_023269335.1 Chlamydiia bacterium | reverse complement strand
GAAAATGGGGTAGTAGCAAGTCAGAGCTTTTATAAGAAAGGCAAGCTGTCAGGGATAATGAAAGAGTGGAATCCACAAGGGGTTTTAGTTTTCGAAGCTGAATATAAAGAGGGGCTGCGTCACGGCAAATTTAACAAGTACTACGATACAGGCAAGCTGCACGTAGAGCAGACCTTTATTAACGACGTCCTTGCTTCGAAGAAGGTGTATGATGAGAAGGGATCTATGAGTGCTAAGGTGAAGTAGTACTCTGACGACATTCTGCAGTTCAAAAAGACGAGGAAGGGTATGCAACAATCATTAGGAATAAATCGAAGACGGACAGTATCAGATTCTAGCTGCCCAGGTTTGACTCAAACTAGCTATAAGGGAGCTGAAGATGGCAACAGGCCAAGAAATAAAAAGGCCAATGCAGCAAGTGCGTCTCCTGTTACTCAGGTTGCCACTGCTGCAATACAACAGACAGAATCTTCATTCCCTTCATCAAGCGTCGCAAACAGAAGGTATTCACCATGCTGTGAATGGATGTTTGCCGCTACTCTTGTTAGCTCGGTGCTTATAATCACAGGTATTATCCTCAATTATATGCTAGATCCTACAGAAGGTGCTTAGGAGTCGTCAGGATCAAGCCTGAAACATGTAAAGAGTGCTGTGACCCATTGTACGTTTGCTTTTCTGGGCAAAATGCGTGAGCGTTATGTTTTCAACCACAGAAGTCAAGCCACTTTCAATAAAGAGGGTAGCCTCCTTTGCGAAAAGATGAGGGTGTTGATCAAGAAAAGTAAGAATTGCAGAAAAAAGCTCCTGATCATTGTAGGGAGGATCTATGTAGCAGATATCAAAAACAAATTTTTCTTGCACAAGTAGCTTGAGAGCAGCGAGTGCGTCTTTATAGATGACTTTAGTCTGCTTTTTTGTATCAAAAGTTTCAATATTTTCTGAGATAGTATGGAACGCGTTCAGGTTATTATCGATAAAGACACAAAAAGAGGCCCCGCGGCTGAGCGCTTCAAGGCCCATAGCTCCGGAGCCTGCGCATAGGTCAAGGAAAGTACTATTTTCAATTGAATTTTGGCAAATATTAAAGACTGTCTCGCGTAGTCGCCCAGAAGTTGGGCGGGTGCTTTGGCCTTTAGGTGTGGCAATTTTACGACGTCGAAATTTGCCGGCTACGATGTGCATTTTTCCTTTTATCTTAATGTATTGCAAAGTTTCCGTAATGTTGAATAAGCTCAGCGGCCTTTTCAGCATCAGCGGCTTTGAGCTTTTCATACATTTTCAATCCTTTGCCTATGTCACCTTGTTTGAAGTAACAAAGGCCAAGCTGGTAGACAGCTTCGAAATCATGTGGGTCGAGCTGCAAAATTGTTTCGTACGCTTGAATTTCTTCTTTAGGCATTTGCAGGTTGCGAAAGCTTACTGCAAGCTGCTCGTGCACCCAAGGATCTGATGGAGCATATTCATTAAGGATTTTGAATTCTTCAAGCGCTCTTTGAGCGGTGTGACGCTGCCTTCTTACAAGTTCTTGTAATTTTCTTGTCGAACGTATTTTCTTTGAATTTTTACAATCAACATAATGTGATGAGAGCGTCATGTAGGCATTAGCACAAGCTGCATGCGCATCAAGGCTTGTCGGCATACTTTTTATAAGACGTAAGTGTTCATCAATGGCGGCAAGTAAAAAGAGCTCTTTCATCTTATGAAGATCATCTAGATGAAATTGAAAGCCATATTTATCAATAAGTGGTGCTAGAAAATGAAGCTGCTTTGGAACAGTATAAAATTGAGGTACGCTTTTTTGTAGGTGGTCTGTCATGCGATAGCACGAAGAAGCTACTGACAGATAATGGTCAGGCGTATTTTCATTAAACAGCGCAAAATCTTTGCAGGCTTTTACAAACTCATCACACAGCAGGGTAAGCTCTTCAGGCTTTTGTTCATTATAATAAAGCCTCAAGATGAAATAGAGAAGAAGTGTAAAAAAAATAAGTGCTATAGCTATGCCTATAAAATAGGAGTCAATCAGTGGGGCAAAAAAGAACAACGCAAGAATGACTTCACAGAACACTAAAAGAGCAAAAGCGAGATGAAATACGAAATATTTTTTTGAAATCTGTTGGAAGCATGTCTGCGCTGCATCAATCAGCGAATCAACTTTATGCTGAAAGAGCTGCTGAGCCGAAAGAGAGGCAGAGGCAGTCATAGAGGCTTTCATACAGTCCCTTTAATTATCAAGTAGTGTTAGAAGCACTTATAAACTGAGTGCCTTTTTTCAGTTCTTCTTGGTAGAAGATCGCAAGTCCTACGCAAACTATCAAAAATGACAGCCAAAAACTAGGGTGTGTGACTTCGCCATGCACTGCAAAACCGAAGATTGCAGTAAAAAGAGCTGTCGTAAGGCCAGCAAAAGACATGAACGTAGCAGAAAATCTTTTCAGAAGAAAGCCATAAAGATTATAGCAGATGCAATTTGACACCAAAATGAGGAAGAGTGTGCATTCAAAAAAAGGTGTAAAGCTACTTACAGGAATAGGGTTCCACTCTTCAAAGATGAGTGATTGAGTGAGTGCTAAGGTGCCACCAATTACCATGGAAAAGCCATTAGCACAAACGGGTGAAACCCCCTCATCTTGCACCAGCTGTTTGAGTAAAATCCAGCCATAGACTGCAGAGGCTACAGCTGCAACTACAGCAAGCTCTGCCCATGAAAAGATCCATAAATGACCGGCAAGCTCTTCTTGTGTTGTTTGAATCAGAAGAACAGGAATGAATCCAACAAAGCCAATCAAGAGGCCAAGCCACTTTTTTCTAGAGAGAGTTTCAGAAAAAAGAAGATAAGAGAAAAGCACTGAGAGAAAAGGTGATAGACTATAGATAAAGCAGGTTTTAAAGGAGGTAAGGTACTGTAATCCCCAAAATTCAAACACGTTGGTGATATAGATAGCAAAAAAGGCTAAGAGTAAAATTTTCCCCCATGCTCTCTTTTTGATGATCATGGGCTCTTTTTTGAGGTATTGATACAGCAGCATAAGGGCGCCTGCTAAAAGCATACGGGTGCCGACTAAAAAGAAGGGCTCTGAATATTCAAGAGCTGTCTTTGAGACTGTAAAAACGCTTGCAAAAAGCGCATATAAAAGAAAAACCAACCACATAATCAGCGTGCTTCATTTAAGGATTGGAAAGAGTATACAGCAAATAGTAATTATTTAAAACACTCAAAAGATGGTTTTAAAGCAGCTCAATTCTCTTGCTTCGCATAGATATGTTAATTAATTTTTTTATTATTAGGGTAAATTGACCTCATTTTATATTTATATCCATTGGGAATAGAGGCTCCAACGGACGATTTGAGTTGACGGCCCAGGATATATGGAAGTTTCTCACATATTTTAAATGAATATTTTTTTGAGCAACTAATTCACTCATATAATTCATCTATCATGTACTATGCTCCATTATTCTTTGCTAAGGGTAGACAGTTATGCAGAAACTAAAGATCTTATTAATAGAAGACGAAGAAGATATCGCTGATCTTATCAAACTTCAGGCAGAAATTTCCGGCTATAAAATGACGCACTTTCTCGATGGTCTGAATGGCTTTGAAGCAGTAGGTAAGGAAAATCCTGATCTGATCATTTTAGATCTTATGTTACCTGGTCAAAATGGCCTCGACGTATGCCGTAAGATTAAAGCGCACGCTGACTACAAACATATTCCAATCATTATGATTTCTGCAAAAAGTGAAGAGACAGATGTTGTTTTAGGACTGGAACTTGGTGCTGATGATTATGTCACAAAGCCTTTTTCACCACGCATACTCTTATCGCGAGTAAAAGCTGTGATGCGCAGAAATGATGAAGCGGACAAAGAAGCTCCAATCGTTCATTTTGGTGAATTTACTTTGGAGATTGCAAAATACCTCGTAAAGAAAAAAGAGAAGCAAATAGCTTTAACACTTTCAGAGTTTGGAATCTTGCGTAGGTTAGCTTTATGTCCCGGCAAGGTGCTTACCCGCAATCAACTGCTAGATGACCTTCAAAGTGATGATTCCTTTGTTGTAGACCGCAACATCGATGTACATGTCGCAGCTCTTCGTAAAAAGCTAGGTCCTCATTTTGACTACATTGAAACTGTGCGCGGTGTGGGTTATCGCTTCCGCAACGACGATTAGTTTATCGGGTATTCGAACTCGATGCGATCGATGACATTTTCCTTATAGTCTTGTATATTCTCATGCAAGCGCCATACCTTATAGACGCTATGCGGCATGAAGATAGCAGCAATTGGTGCACACGTTGCAACCAGAGTAACCTCGACAAAGCCAAGAGTGAATTCGATAAAGTCACTAGCACGAAACTCTTTTCCTTGGCTTGAGCGTAGGTTTAAAGCAATGAAAGCTGGTAGCGACAAGAAAGTCACGGCTAGAGTAGCTAAAAAAGTTGCAAAAACAGCCATGATGCGTATGGTCAATTCAGCTTGAATGGATTGAAAGGGATCGCGCCAGCTGAGATCTGCATTTTCAACTTGCTTTGCAAGTACATCATTGATCGTATCGATGGCTGTAAAGTAAGGTGTTGTAGCAGACATAATGCGTAAATTAAAACCTAGTTCATCCATAAATCACTGTCCTTTCCTTTCTTTTATTTCGGCGACTCTTGCAGGATCCAGAATAACCTTAATGTTTTTACATTTCGATAAAGATACCTTCCCTTTTGGAGCTCCTTTTATACGAAAGACATATTTTCGCACAGTAACTGTCACTTCCCAAGCGCCTTGGAGATGACGCGCTTTGCTAAAATAGATTGCTAGGTGTACAGCATCTAAAAGTGATTCTTCATCAATTTGAGCATTTTGTTTTTTGCGTATGACAATATGTGAACCTGGAAGAGCACTAATGTGTAGCCATAGATCGTCGCCTTTTGCCATTTGAAAGGTAAGCTCATCATTGGCTTGAGCACTTTTACCAACCAAAATGACATGCCCTGATGCTGTGTGGAAGACATGAACGGGAGTTGATTTGACTTTTTTAGAGCCCTCCTTTTTGATGTTACTTTGGACGCGCCTAGAGAGCTCTTGCTGAAAAGATTTGAGCTTCTCAGGTGTCTCACAAAGGATCAGTGCGCTAAGAACAGATTCATGCAAAAGTTTTTCGCTTTTCAGATGCTCAATTGCTTTTTCCAGGAATGGGAGCGATTTTTTTTGCTTTTTACTTTTTTGATAATAGATTTTTAGCTGATCTTTAGGTTCAAGTTTAGGGTCGAGGGCAATGGTGACGAGCTGATTATCATTTGCAAAATCTTCGACAGTGATAGCGCTCATTTTTGGAGTAAGTTTAAAAAAATACGTTTTTAGAAGGTTGCCAGCATGCTCTACACTTTGCCAATTTCGCGCCTCTTGCAGTGCTTTCTCCTTTTCGTCAATGCCCTTTCCTATGCGTTTAAGCCTTTTTTGAAGGGAGCGTCGATATTTTTTTTTCTCTCGTTCGAAATCAGCTTTGATCATGTTCATAGTTGGCTGCTGAAAAAAGTTGATTTATTGATAGTTGGTAGATCAAAAAGCTCAACTTTTTTGAGAGGTGCAAGTTCCGGCCCAAAATAAGCCCAGCAAAGGCCTATCGACATATCTTGAGCACCCTTTCTTAGGCGTGTGAATTCAATGGCAAAGTGGTCACTTTGAATTTTAAATTCCATCTCAAGAGAGAGCATGATTTTTAATGGCCAAATTCCCTGTTCATATTTTGACAAAATCACCTTAAAAGATGAGGCAGAGCCTTTTTTTGAAGCAATGGCTAGCTGACCCATAAATTTGGGGTGTATTTCTAACTCGCGTATTAAAAAAGAAAGCAAGATTTCAGAAGATACCTGTTCAAGCAGGTGCCAAACTGTTTTATCACCATCTTGGGCGATTTCCTTGCGCACAGTGTTGACAAAATGGACTTGTTTGGCATCCCAATATTCACGATTTTTTTCGTAATGCTCTTTAGCAGTAAAAAATTTTTTCCTGCTATGTGAGACGTCATGCGGCACTTTGAAGATCTCAGAAGTCATCATCCAGTGCAAAGTAATTCCTATACAGCAGGTGAGAAAGAAAAAAAAAGTTTTCCACTGAAAAAATGGGAAATTAAAGAAAGAAATTTTGGAGGCTATCATTTTATCTTTTTCATCGCTCTCATCATATTCTGACCCATCCTTTTGCAAAACTTCCTGTATATCTTCGTCTGAGTTTCTTAGTCCTGTCTCTTGAGCTTGCTTTAAATAGTGTTCGGTCATAACGTATAGGTTGTAAATAGTAAGAGTTCACGTAGAAGAAGTGCGCTGCAGCCAGCTTTGCCACAAGAGCTCCGTGAACAGTTATTGTAAATAAGCTACGTAGTACTTTCTTAATCCGGGCAGTATACCGATTAGAATTTTTAGATGTAAGTTTTTAAGTAAGATATCAATAGGTAAGTATTTGTGAGGGAATACTCAAAGCTAGCCCTGAACATTTATATCAATGAAACGTGGACGTTACTGTTTGAATAACAGGAAGTTCGATGCCAAAAAAACGTTCGCCTATTTGCCTAAAACTGTGAGGATCATCCGATACAAAAAATTGATGTGGTATTTTTCCAGGCGACCTTGCTTGCTTAGTAAAAACAGCTGCATCGCCTTTTATTTTGAGTGCAGCTTGTGCACACGCTGTAGCAGGGTTTACAATCTGGACATCAGGTCCAATTTCTTCACGAATCAGTCTTTCAAGCAACGGATAGTGCGTACAGCCAAGTAAAAGAGTGTCGATTTTTTCTTCCTTAAAAGGTTTTAAATACTCTTTTACGATGAGCTTTGAAATGGTCTCATTTGCAAATTGCTCTTCGATAAGCGGCACAAAGAGTGGGCAAGCTTGAGCCAAGACTACAGCTCCACTGAGTATGTCAGAGAGCTCTTTTTGATAAACGCCTGACTGAATTGTAGCCTTTGTTCCAATGACTCCAATACGCTTATTTTGCGTCACTTTTGCCGCAAGGGCAACGGCAGGACGTACAACGCCAAGTACAGGGATGTTGAAAGTCTTTGTGAGTGTATCCAGTGCCAGGGAAGAGGCTGTATGGCAGGCAACGATTAAAAGGTCGATGTCTTGTTTGATGAGAAAAGTGCTATTTTCAATTGAGTAGCGAATGATGGTCGTATTACTTTTACCACCATAAGGACAGCGCGCAGTATCCCCGAAATAGATAAATGAATCAGTGGGTAAAAAGCGTTCGACTTCGCGTAAGACAGTTAGACCGCCGACACCAGAATCAAACATTCCTATCTTGATATGCAGCGTCATTGGACTACTTCAGAGTTGGGTAGGAGCAATTGTTGTCCGGTAGTAATTTTATCCGACTTTAATCCATTTAACTCTTTCAGCTTTTGAGAGCTTGTCTTGAATTCTTTTGCGATTTTAGCCAAGGTATCACCAGACTTTACATAGTAGTGATTACTTTGACTAGTAGTAGGCTTTTCAGTAGTGGAGTCGGTAAGAGAGTTGAAGCTTTCTTTGGCTTGGGAAATCTTATTTTGCATAGCCTTGACAAGGGATTTTGTAGCAGACTCCATATCTTGCATCTGCTTGCCTTGAAGCTTGTTTTGCTCTACCTGTTCTTGCAATGATTTTTGAGCGGCAGCAATTGCGTCGGCAGTTTCGTTAGCATGCGTTTTGAACTGCTTCATATCAGTAATCAGCTTTTCAAAATTTTTCTCAAGCTTCGCCAGACGTTCGCTTTGGGTATCCTGTGATTTGGTATTGAGCTCTTTGGTTGCTTTGAGCAAGGCAACAACCTCATCTCTCAAAGACTCAATCTTTGTTTCTTGGTTGTCGATTTTCTGCTTGAGATAGCCTAACTCAGTTTCAAGGTTGTGCACATTGTGCACCATTTTCTGTAGGCATGAAATCGGAGTTTCAGCAGGCCTATTTACAGCCTGCTCTGATAAAAGGTGTTTAGAGTGACTCGTAAACACCATAATAGCTAAAAATAAACAGGCAACATTTTGCTTATTCATTATGCGTTAACTTTTTTCGTAGATTCTAAACTGTGAACGGCGATTAAGTTTGAAAAATTCTTCTCCATCTCCGTCAACACAGGGACGCTCTTTGCCATAGGAAACAGTGAAAAGATGTTCAGAATCAACACCATCTTGAATCAGCAAGTTGCGCACGGAATTGCTGCGGTTAGCGCCAAGTGCTAAGTTATAGGCTGCTGGGCCGCGCTTGTCGCAGTGTCCTTCGACGAATACGTAGACGTTAGGGTGAGCTTTTAAGTACTCGGCAATTTTTTGTGCAACGGCTATATTTTCATCGCCTTTGACTAAGCTTGTATTGTAGTCAAAATGAATGTGCTGGAATATAGGAGCTAATTCAGGATTTTGGCTTGGATCTTGAAATGCATCAATGCCTGGAATATTGCTGCCAAGTTCTCCTGGAGTAGTTCTTGGCTGAGCTGTTTGGTCGTTTTCAGTGACCTGAAGGTTATGTGGCATGCCATCCTGGTCGAGGCCAACGAAATCTTCATTAGCAGCAAGAGTCGATGCTTGCCCATTAAAATCGTCGGTAGAGCGTAGTTCGCGTGACTCGCCATGTTTGCCTCCAAGAGTGCCCACGCCGCGTTTGACGTGACGTCCGGCAGATTTTGTGTCGTTCCACACTTCGTCGGAAGAGCGCTGGCAGCTTGTGGAAGAGACGGAGAAAGCAGCCAGTAAAAGTGCAGTAGCAATGAACGTTGAAAACGTTTTCATAAGATTCCTCATCATTTTCTATGGAAAGCGCGATTCTATCAGAATCGATTTATTGTTTCCAGCAAGGAAATCGGATTTCGTTACTTGTGTCAGAGACTTTAATCTTCACAGCTTCTGGCTGGTTCAGATTTACAAGGTACAGACTAGTTGCCTCATCTTTTGTTGAGTTAAAGAGAAGGTGGAGGCTGTTTGCTGCCCACACTGGATTTTCTTTATCTCCTTTACCATCAGTAAGTTGTCTTTCTTGTCCGCTTTCAAGATCATAGATCCAAATCTGGCGTGCGCCATTTGATTTGGCGCTATAGGCGATTTTTTTTCCATCAGGTGACCAGCAAGGTGCGCTATTTTCGCGGCAGCGCTTAGAGATAAGTTCAGGGTGAATGTCTTTGAGTTTAGCGTTTGCTTCAGGAATATCCATGACATAAATTTTTGGTGAGCCATCCTTATTCGAGACAAAAGCAATTTTATTCGAGTCAGGGGAAAAGGTAGGTGAGGCGTTGGCAGCTCCCTTGGCGGTAAAAATCTGTAGGGGCTTGCCGATGGCGCCAGTTGCTGCATTGAATGTTTGTAAAAAAATATCAGATCTTCCCATTGTGTCACAAGCAAAGGCAATTTTTGTTCCATCAGGTGAAATTTGTGGAGTGATCTGATTGCCACGAAGGGGTGTGGCTCGTTTTGTCTTGCCATCTTTTAAGGAAGTAAAATAAATTTTTGGCTGA